>JBDGQF010000312.1:0-12972 GCA_042219255.1 Halobacterium sp.
CGAGCGCGGTGGTGATTGACGCGAGCGTGCCGCCCGTCGAGAGCACGTCGTCGAGGACGAGCACGCGGTCGCCCTCGGCGACGTCGTTGATGTACATCTGGTTCTCCGAGTAACCGGTCTCCTGGTGGAGCGGCACCTCGCCGGGGAGGCCGTACTCGCGCTTCCGGATGACGACGAGGGGGATGTCGGTCATCAGGGAGACGGCCGTAGAGATGTGAATCCCCATCGCGGCCGGCGTGACAATCTTGTCGACGTCCTCCAGTTCCGCCTTCCGGATGATGCGGATGACGATTTCCCGTAGCAGCCCCGGTTCGAGCATCGGGACGCCGTCGCTGATGGGGTGGACGAAGTAGTGATAGCCTTCTTTCTCGATGATGGGCGCGTCGAGAAGCGACTGCTTGAGCCTATCCATGCAGGAAGTACTTGCGCCGTGAATAAAAGGTGACGGAACGAGATGCGCGAGCAGCGGCGTCCGAGCGCCGATGCGGGGCCGCCGACCCTACAGGAGCGTAGTGAGGGCGAGCGCGACGGCGAGGACGACGACGACGAGGAGGATGCTCGCGCTCGTGTCCGCGCGCAGCGACACGCGGTCTCGGCCGACGAGGCCGCCGGCGGCCGCGCCGGGCGACCGCACGACGCGGACCGTCCCCTGGGCCGTCCGCACGACGGCGCGGTCGACGGCGGCGTACAGCTCCGTGACGCCCACGACGAGGGAGCGAGTCGCGTAGAACGTCAGCGGGTTGTACGCGTTGTCGACGTCCCGGACGCGCCCGAGTCTCGACAGCGGCTTCTTGACGAGGGCGAACCCGACGAGGCCCAGGACTGCGAGGGCGACGCCTTCCAGGACGTGGGTGACCGTGTAGGTGTGGTAGACGTGCTGGACGACATCTTGGCTGGTGACGTCGTACGGGAGGAGCGCGAACAGCGCGCCGTCGAAGACGCCGTAGAACACGCACAGCGCCGCGACGACGACCATCGCGACGGACTGCCCGCGGTTGGCGTCCTTCACGCTGCCGTCGTAACTGCCGTGGAAGAACGCGTAGTAGCCGAACTTGATGAACGACATGAACGTGCCGACGCCCCCGACCAGGAGTAGGAGTTCGAGCGTGTAGAACTCGCCGACGACGAGCGGCCCCTTCTCGAAGGCGTAGTGGCTCGCGGAGATGACGATGCCCTTCGAGACGAAGCCGTTGAACCCGGGGAAGCCGGCGATGGACAGTGCGGCGACGCTGAACGCACCCGCGGTAACCGGCATCTCGCGCGCGAGGCCGCCGAGTTTCTTCAGGTTCTCTTCGCCGGTGCGGTAGACGACGACGCCTGCCGTCATGAACAGGAGTCCCTTGTAGAGGATGTGGTTGAAGACGTGCGCGAACGCGCCGGCCTGCGCGAGCGCGCCGCCGATGCCGACGCCGGCGACCATGTAGCCGACCTGGGACTGGATGTGGTAGGAGAGCAGGCGGCGCATGTCGTTCTGGAACAGCGCCATCGTCGCGCCGAAGACGGCCATCAGGCCGCCCATGTACGCGACGGCGACGTTGCCGTGGTCGGGGAACACGCGGTACATGCCGTAGACGCCGGTCTTCGTGGTGAACACGCAGAGGAACACGCTCGCGGCGATGTGCGGCCGCGGGTACGTGTCCGGCAGCCACGCGTGCAGGCCGATGAAGCCGACGTTTACGCCGATGCCGATGGCGCCCAGAACCGGCGCGACGCCGCCGGCGAGGCCGGCTGTCTCTGGGCCGCCGGGCACGGAGCCGAACAGGAACGTGCCGACTTCGGTGTAGTGCCAGACGATGGCGCCGAGCAGGAGCGTGCCGCTGATGCCGTGCGCGATGGCGTACCGGAAGCCAGCGCGGACGGCCTTCCCGCCGTAGTGCCAGACGAGGAGCGTGCTGGTGACGGCCATCAGCTCCCAGAAGAAGATGAGCGTGAGCCAGTCGCCGCCGAAGACGGCGCCCAGGCTGGTGCCGACGTAGCCGAGCGCGAACGCCGTCTGGAGGTTGTCGGCGTCGCTGGCGTACGAGTACAGCACGCCGACGGTGCCGATGAACGCGAAGATGAGGCCCATCAGCGTGGAGAACGGGTCGACGTTGAACAGGACGGCGTCGAACCCGAACAGTTTCGCGGGGAGGTGGGCGCCGGTGTCGACGAGCCAGACGTATGGCACCACTGCGGCGGTCAGCACGCCCGCCAGCGCGTGCCCGGCCTTCCGACCGAGGAACGGCAGCAGGACTGCGGCGAGCAGCACAGGGACGAACGGCGGGACGATAGGCTCCATCAGGCCACCACCCCCATGGAGACGGCGGCTTCAGCGACTTCGCGCACGATTTGCAGGAAGACGGCGACGTCGGGCACGACGCCGAGGACGACGGAGCCGGTGGCGGCGAACAGAATCGGCGCGAGCATGAACCACGTCGACTCCGCGCCGTTCGGCGCGCGGACTTCCCAGCCACCGCCGTGGCCGTGTCCGTCGTGGGCGTCGCCAGAGTGGCCGTCGCCCGTGTGGCCGTCGCCAGTGTTGTCGTCGTGGGCATCAGCGTGTCCGCCGTCAGCGCGCGCTTCGCGGCCGAAGTAGCCGCCGAGATTCGCTTCGACGAGCGGTTTCTCGTCGGAGTGTTCGGGCGTCTCGAAGAACGCGGTGTAGACGACCGGCCAGAAGTACGCGATGTTGAGGATGCCCGAGAGCAGGAGCGCGCCCGTGAAGACGAGTTGGCCGGTGGAGACGGTGCCGATGAGCAGGAAGTACTTGCTCACGAACCCCGCCACGAGCGGGATGCCGGCCATGCCGGCGGCGGCGACGGCGAACGCGCCCATCGTGAGCGGCATGCGTTTGCCGATGCCAGCCATGTTCGAGATGTTGTCGGTGTGGGTCTCGACGTGGATTGCGCCCGCGCAGAAGAACAGAGTGAGCTTCATGAACGCGTGCGCCGGGATGTGGAGGAGGCCGCCGATGAGCGCCCACTTCGCGGCCTCGCTCGGGCCGGCGATGCCGCCGACGGCGACGCCGAGCACGATGTAGGACAGCTGGCTGATTGTGGAGAACGCGAGGCGGCGCTTGAGGTTGTCCTGGCGGAGCGCGATGACGCTGGCAGTGACGAGCGTGAACGCGGCGACGGCAGCGAGTGCGCCGCCGACGCCGAGTTCGGCGACGAGGTCGATGCCGAAGACGTCCAGGAGGACGCGCGCGACGCCGAACACGCCGGACTTGACGACGGCGACGGCGTGCAGGAGCCCTGAGACGGGCGTCGGCGCGACCATCGCGTCCGGAAGCCACGAGTGCAGCGGCATCAGTGCGGCTTTCACGCCGAAGCCGGTCGCGAGGAACGCGAACGCGAGGCGCGCCACCATCGGCTCGGAGTTCGCGGCTTCTGCGAGCGCGGGGATGCCGCCGGCGGTGAACGCCGTCGTCGCGGTGCCGACAGTCCCGGTGAGGTAGACGACGAGGAGGGTGCCGGCGAGGACGGCGACGCCGCCGCCGAACGTGTACGCGAGGTACTTGCGGCCGGCGGCGCGCGCCTCGTCTGTCTCGTCGTGCGCGACCAGGGGGTAGGTCGCGACCGTGAGGAGTTCGTAGAACAGGTAGAGCACGACGAGGTTGGACGCGAACGCGACGCCGACGGCGGCGCTGACGCTGCCGGCGAACGCGGCGAAGTACCGCGTCTGGCTGTCCTCGTCGAGGCCGCGCATGTAGCCGATGCTGTAGAAGCTCGTGACGACCCAGAGCGTGCTCGCGAGCAGCGCGAACAGGATGCCGAGCGCGTCCGCGCGGAGCGCGAAGTCGATGTAGGGCACGAACGGCCCGAGGTCGGTGACGTAGACGTCGCCGTCGAGGACGGACGGCACCATGCTCGCGACGATGCCGAGTTTCAGGACGGCCGCCAGCACCGTCCAGGCTTCGCGGACGTTCGGGCGGCCGTGGGACGCCAGAATCGGCGCGACGGCGACTGCCGACACGAGCACTGCTGCGAGCGGCCGGAGTGAAGTGATGTCAGTCATGCTAGTAGTGCCTCGATAGTCGGTTGCAGTGCGTCTCCGTAGCCGAACACCACGAACCCGAGCGCGACGGCGAGCACGCCGGCGGCGACGACGGCGCCGTACATCCCCAGCGAGGCACCGGGGCCGTCGGCGGCGTCACCGCCGTCGGCGCGCGCGTCGACGCGCTTGGCTGCCTGTTCGAGTTCGACGGTGGGTTCGCGGAAGAACATGCGTTCGACGAGGCGCGCGAAGTACGCCAGCGTCAGCAGCGTGCTGCCGACGATGACGGCGAGCAGCGCCCACGACCCGGCTTCCGCGGCGCCGACGGCGATGTACCACTTGCCAGCGAACCCGATGGTGGGCGGGACGCCGACCATCGCGACGGCGAGCACGCCGAACACGCCGGCACCGACGGGCGAACGCTCGACGAGGCCCTCGTACTCGTCGACGGTGGTCGCGCCGGTCTCGGTGTCGACGAGGCCGGCGGTGAGGAACAGGCCGCCCTTCATGACGGCGTGGCCGACGAGGTGGACGGCCGCGCCGGTGAGCGCGGTGACGTTCCCGATGGAGATAGCGGCGACGACGAGGCCGAACTGTGACACCGAGGAGTACGCGAGCATGCGCTTGACTTCGGACTGCGAGACGGCGAGGAGGCTGCCGACGACGATGCTGACGACGGCGCCGCCGACGAGGAGCGCGTGCGCGAACTCGTTCGCGTCGAGGAACGCCGACCCGAACACGGTGAACACGACGCGCAGCAGGGCGTACGCGGCGACGGTGGACACGAGCGCGGAGATGAGGCCGCTGACGGAGTCCGGCGCGCCGGCGTACGCGTCCGGCTGCCAGGTGTGCAGCGGGAAGACGGCGACCTTGATGAACAGGCCGACGACGATGAGCGCGAACGCCGTCTGCGTAAGCGTGGCGTGGTAGCCGTTCGCGGCGAGTTTGACGGCGAGGTCAGCCATGTTCAGCGTGCCCGTGCCGATGTACGCGTAGCCGACGCCGAGCAGGAAGAGGCTGGCGCCGACGGTGCCGACGAGCAGGTACTTCAGCGCCGCGACCGCCGACCGGCCGCGGTCGCCGCTGGCGACGAGCGCGTACGCCGCCAGCCCCGTGATTTCGAGGAAGACGTACATGTTGAACAGGTCGGCGGTGATGCTCATGCCGGTGAGGCCGGCGACCAGCAGCATGAACACGGCGTAGAACGGGTTCGAGCGCGGGCCGGCGCGCCGCGAGTACGCGAGCACGCCCAGCGAGACGCCGGCGACGAGGACGAGCATCGTCGCGGTGAGGCCGTCGACGACGAGTTCGATGCCGTACGGCGCTTCGAACCCGCCGACGACGTACTCGATGCGGCCGTCCCGGAACGCGGTCGTGGCGAGCGAGGCGGCGACGGCGAGCTGTGCGAGCGTCGCGGCGACGGCGACGTGCCAGCCGGTCTTCGAGCGGACGAGCACGGCGAGGAAGGCCAGCAGCGACCCGAAGATGGGGAGCGCGACGGCGAGCGCGACGAGGTCACTCACTGTCACGCACCTCCTTGAGAGTGTCCTCGCTGAGCGTGCCGTACTCCGCGTAGATGCGGACGACCATCCCGAGCGCCACCGCCGTCAGTGCGACGCCGACGACGATGGCGGTGAGGATGAGCACGTGCGGGAGCGGACTGACGTACGGTGCGTCCATCGTCAACACGGGCGGGTTCCCGCCCTCCACGTACGCCGACGCGATGAAGAACAGGAAGATGCCCGTCTGGAAGATGTTCATGCCGATGACTTTCTTCACGAGGTTCCGGGAGGCAATCATCACGTACGACCCGATGCCGAGCAGCAGGAACGTCGCGACGTAGTAGTCCCGGGCGGCGAGCATGTCTATCATTCGTCGTCACCTCCGTCTTTGCCGGCGTCGATGGCGAAGAACAGCCCCGTGATGGTGCTGGCGACGATGACGCCGATGCCGAGTTCGACCGCTTCGATGCCGTACTTCGTCGCGTGATAGATACCGAGTTCCTCCTCGATGACGTGGTACTCGAGGAACCCGCCGCCGAGTGCGACGGTGCCGACGCCGATGGTGAGGAACGCGAGGACGCCGACGGCGAGCAACACGACGAGCGCGGACTCGCCGACCCACTCGCGCAGCGGGTCGATGCCGAACGCGATGCCGAGCATGAGCATCACGGTGGCGACGATGACGCCGCCCTGGAACCCGCCTCCGGGGGAGTCCGCGCCGTGGAACATGATGAACAGGCCGAACGTGAACACGAACGGCGCGACGACGCGCACCGTCGCCATGATGATGGGGCTCTCGACGTAGCTCTGGGCGTTCCCGCGCGTGTCCGGCGCTCCGCTCATGCGAACACCTCCTTGCCGAGGACGACGAGCAGGCCGACGCCCGCCGAGTAGACGACGACGGCTTCGCCGAGGGTGTCGAACCCACGGTAGGCCGCGAGCACGGCGGTGACGGCGTTCTTCACTTCGGTCTCCTTGTAGGCGTGCTCGAGGTAGTAGTTCGTCACTTCGGACGTGAGCACGACGTTGCTGGGGTCGCCGATGGGCGGCAGGTCGCCGAGCGTCGTCATGAGGACGGCGACGAGCAGGACGGAGACGGCGAGCGCGGGGACGTCGAGGCGTTCGAAGACGCGCTCGCCGGACGGCCGCACCGTCTTCGCGATGGTGAGCAAGAACAGCACCGTTGTGACGCCGGCGCCCACGGCGGCCTCCGTGAGGCCGACGTCCGGCGCCTGCAGCACGACCCAGATGACGGCGATGCCGAGGCTGTACGTCGCGAACGCGATGATGGCGCCGAGGACGTCCCGGAGGACGGCCGTTACGAGTGCGGCGCCGAGCACGAACACCAGCAGCGGCAGTTCGACGTTCATTCGGTATCACCTTCGTCGTCGACGGTCCACAGTTCGATGCCCTGGTCGGCGGCGGCGCGCGCGATGGCGTGCGCCGCGGTCGGGTTCGTGATGAACATGAACAGGACGAGCAGGCCGGCCTTCACGGTAGATATCTCGGCGCCGAACGTGAGGCCGACGGCGGCCAGCGCCATGCCCGCGCCGAGCGTGTCGGCTTTCGACGCGCCGTGGGCGCGCGTGTAGATGTCCGGCAGGCGCAGCAGGCCGACGGCGGCGACGAACGCGAAGAACGCGCCGCCGGCGACCAGCACCGCGATGAGTATCTCGCGGGGCGTCACAGCACACCACCCCGTTCGACCGTGAACTTCGAGATGGCGATGCTCATCAGGAAGTTCAGTAGCGCGTACACGATGGCGATGTCCATCGCCGTCTCGTTGCCGGTGGCGGCGGCGACGAGCGCGATGATGACGACGGTGTTCGTGCCGATGGCGTTCACCGCGACGACGCGGTCTTGCATCGTCGGGCCGCGCACGACCCGGTAGAGGATGGCCAGCGACACGAGGATGAACGCGCCGGCGCCCGTCAGGAGCACGTCTGAGACGAGACTCATTCGCCGTCACCCTCCGTGTCTTCATTCGGTCCGTCGGCTGGTCTGTCGGCCTGTTCGACGGTCGGTTCGTCGCCGGTGCGTGCGCCGCGCTCCCGCGGCGTCGCGATGCGGGCGGCGGCGCGGCCGTAGAACACGAACCGCACGGCGCGTTCGAGCGCGCCGCCCAGCAGGTCTTCGCGCGAACTGCGCGTGAGGCTGTGGACGGTGAAGTGACGCTTCGTGACGTCGACGGTGAGCGTGCCCGGCGTCAGCGTGATGCTGTTCGCGAGTGTCGTCGCCGGGAGTTCCGACCACACGGCGGCGTCGAACTCCACGATTTTCGGGTCGATGGGGAGGCTGGGGTGGAGGACGACGTACGCGATGTGGACGTTCGCCTTCACGATTTCCCACAGCAGGAACGGCACGTACAGCGCCATGCGCAAGAGGCGCGTGCCGAGGTCGGTGAGGTCGACTTCGCCGCGAGTGGTGATGCGCCACAGGATGCCCGAGACGATGAGGGCGGACGCGGCGCCAGTCACGAGGTCGAACACGGAGAGCGTGCCGCCGATGAGGAGGTAGAACGCGTACGTCGAGCAGAACAGCACGACGAACTGGCCGGCGCCCGCGGGCCGCGTGAGCGGACTGCGCCGCGTCGGCCGTTCGGCCGGTGCAAGGTCGACGGTCAGGCCCGTCGACTCCAGTTCGCGCTCCAGCGGCGGGAGCAGCGGCGCCATCCCGAGCGGGTTGTACTCGGGGTCGAGGACGACCGTCTCCACGCCGTGCCGGTCGGCGTAGTCGGCGAGCACGTCCGCGTAGTCGCCGGGATTGAACAGGTACTCGGCCTCGCCGACGAGCGACGTCTTCACGCGCACCTGGTCGGCGTCCTCGCCGAGGTCTTCCTCGACCCAGACCTCGATGCGGTCGAGGAGTTCCCTGGCCTGTTCGGCCTCCGAGGACTCGCCCTCGGCCTCCAGGCGCTCGGAGACCGGGTACACGAAGTGCAGTGTCGGGCGGCCGTCGGCGTCCCGGCCGCGGCCGGCGACGTGCGCGACCGTCTTCCGGAGCGTCACCGAGTCGTCGACCGGCACGAGGATGTCGTCGGTACCCATCAGGTCACCTCCGGTGGTTCGGGCCGCCGGACGGACGGCGGCCGCGTCGCTGGGCTCATTTTCGTGTTCGGCGAGTGGCCCCGGCGTATGATGATACCTTCGGTTTCCCGTCCGGCGCGGCGGCCGTAGACGCCCGGAACCGGCAGATTCGACCGCGAGGACGAGGGCGTGCGTCCGCCGTTCAGGCCGCGTCCGCGGCGTCTCCGAGGCGGAGCGCGAGTTCGTCGGCGACGCGCAGGCCGAGCGCGCGCTTGCTCCCCGCGAACTCCGTGGTCTCCTCGTGCGTGACGAAGAGGACGCGCGTCTCGGCGTCGCGCATGACGCTGGCGTCGTTCGCGACGACGAACGCGAGGCCGACGCGTTCGAGCGTCTTCCGGGCTTCTTCGACCATCGCTGCGTCGCTGCCCGAGGTCTCGGCCTTGAACCCGACGATGGGGAGGTCGGGGTGGTCGGCGCGCACTTCGTCGATGAGTTTCGGCGTCGGGTCGAGGTCGAGCGTGAGGTCTTGTCCCGAGCGGAGTTTCTCGTCGCTGGCGTCGACCGTGTAGTCGCTGATGGCGGCCGCCGACACGAGGGCGTCCGCGGTGTCGCAGGCGTCCCTGGTCGCGGCAAGCATCTCCGCGGCGGTCTCGACCTGCTCGGTGTCGGCGTAGGGGACGTCTTCGCCCTGGTGGACGAGCGTCACGTCGGCGCCGCGCACGTAACATCCGGCGGCGACTGCGCGACCGGTCTTCCCGGACGCGCGGTTCGTGAGCACGCGCACCGGGTCGATTGGCTCGCTGGTCGCGCCGCTCGTGACGACGACGTGCTCGCCCGCCAGTGGTCGCTCGCCCGCGGCCCTGGCGGTTTCGAGGACGATTGCGTCCTCGCTGGCAATCTTGGCTTTCCCCTCCTCGACGCGCGGGTCGACGAACTGCACGCCCCACGACTCCACGGTGTCGATGGCGTCCAGCACGCCCGGGTGGTCGTACATCGGTTCGTGCATCGCGGGCGCGACGACGACGGGGACGCCGGCGCCGAGCGCGGTGGTCGCGCACGTCGTCACCGGCGTGTCGTCGATGGCGGCCGCTACCTTCCCGACGGTGTTCGCGGTGGCGGGCGCAATCAGGAGGACGTCCGCCCAGCCGGTCGTCCCGCAGAGGTCGACGTGCTCGACGTCGCCCGTAATCTCGGTGACGACGTCGTTGTCGGTCGCGAACTCGACCGCCCACGGGTGGACGATGCCCTGCGCGCTGTCGGTCATCACGGCGCGCACGTCGGCGCCGCGGCGGCGGAGTTCGTGGGCGAGTTCCACGACTTTCACCGCGGCGATGCTGCCCGTGACGCCGAGGGCGACGTTCACTCCGGAGAGCATTCACTCGCCTTTCGCACTGCGGGGCTTAAAAGCAGGCGTCCCGGCACCGAGCGCGGACAGTCCCGCTCCGTTGCGTCAGTCGTCGTCCTCGACGCTCGGATGCTGGGTCGGCGGCTCCGCGGGCGACAGTTCCGCGAGGCGTTCGAGACTCTCGCGCTCGCGCTCCGTCCGCTCGTCTTCGTCGATTTCGACGCATCCGGGCGGGAGTTCGCGGCCGCGGCCGGTGAAGTAGCCGTCCGGCGCGACCCAGTCGTGGTAGTACGGTTGGTCGCTGTCGTCGACGATGGTGAGGCCGGCGGTGGCGCCGTGGCCGGCCGCAACGACTGCCTGGTGGTACTGGCGCGCGAGGCGGCCGGCGGCGTAAATGCCGTCGACGTCCGTGCGCCCGAACTCGTCCACGGAGAGCATCGTCTTCGACCCGCGGTCGATGCGCTCCAGTTCGAACCCGTCGAGGTACGACGAGTCGGGCCAGGACGCCGCGAGCACGTAGTCGGCGCGCTCGCGGTGGCGGTCGTCCGTCTCGACGACGAACTCGTCGTTCTCGTCGGCGCGCGAGACGTCCTCGACGAACGCTTCCACAAACTGGGCGCCCGCGTCCGCCGCCTGCTCGCGGGTCGCGTCGAGGAACGTGCGGGCGTTGACGCCAGCGGGGAACCCGGGGACGTTCTCCAGGTGGGCGTTCCGCGCGAGAATCGGCTCGCCTGCGTCGTAGACGGTCGTTTCGAGGCCTGCTCGGGCTGTGTAGATGGCGGCGGTGAGGCCGGCAGGCCCACCACCGACGACGGCGACGTGTTCGGACATACGGAGGGGTTCGCGGTGGGGGGATACAAACCACGCGGTCTGGTGTATGGGGGGGCGCTGCCCGCCCGTCTGTCAGACTGCGGTCGCGGCGGCGCCTGCGGCGCGCGGTAGGCATTTCCCGCTGTACGCCGTACTCTGGGTGTGAACACCATCGAGGTGCGGACGGACGTGCGCGTGCCACCGGAGGAGGCGTACGCGTTCCTCGAAGACTTCCCGGGGTACGCGCGGTACTCCGAGCACCTCCAGTCGGTGCGCCAGGACGGCGACGGCGGCGCGGGGACGGAGTACGAGTTGACGTTCGCGTGGTGGAAGCTCACGCACTCGATTCGGTCGCGCGTGACGGACACCGAGGAGCCGTGGCGCATCGACTGGGAAGTCCTCGGGAGCCTGGACGCGCACGGCCAGTGGCTCGTCGAGGAGACAGACGAGGGGTCGGAGGTCGCGCTCGTCGTGACGTACGACGCGGGGAGCGCGCAGGGCGTCCTGGACTTGCCGCCGCTGGTCTCCCTGGACTGGGTCGTCGAGAAGGTCGTGGACAAGGTCGTCGAGGAGGGCGAGCGCGTCGTCGAGCGCGTCGTCGCCGACCTGGAGGGCGAGCGGCGGCGCGTCGACCTGTCCGTGCAGCGCCGGTAGCCGCCCGCGCACGCAACGTTTATTGGACGGCGAGTGAATCCTGGAACGTGACTGGGGACGCGCTCTCCGTCGGCGTACTCGGGTACGGCTTCATGGGCGACGCGCACGCGAACGCGCTCCGGACGCTACCGCAGTTCTTCCCGGACGCGCCCAGCGTCTCCCTGGACGTCCTGGTCGGCCGGGACGAGGACGCCGCCGGCGACGCCGCCGACCGACTCGGGTTCGACCGCGTGGCGACCGACTGGCGGGACGTCGTCGCGGACGTCGACGTCTTCTACAACCTCGGGCCGAACAGCGTCCACGTCGACCCCACGATAGCGGCGCTGGACGCGGGCACGCACGTGCTCTGCGAGAAACCGCTCGCGCCGACGCTCGACGGCGCCGAGCGAATGGTCGCGGCCGCGCGCGACAGCGACGCCGTCGCCGCTATCGGTTTCAACTACCGGTCCGTGCCGGCCGTCCGGTACGCGAAACGCCTCATCGAGGCGGGCGAACTCGGCGAGATTCGGCACGCGCGCTTCCGGTACCTCCAGGACTGGCTCGTGGACGCCGACGCCCCCTGGACGTGGCGCCTAGACGCCGACGCCGCCGGGTCAGGCGCGCTCGGCGACCTGGGCGCGCACAGTTTCGACCTCGCGCGGTACCTCGTCGGCGACATTGACGCCGTCAGCGGCCACACGGAGACGTTCGTGGACGAACGCGTCCCCGAGGACGGTGGCGACCCGCGGCCAGTGACGGTAGACGACGCGTTCGCCGCGCACGCCGAGTTCGCGGACGGGGCGATGGGGACGTTCGAGGCGTCCCGGTACGCGACCGGCCGGAAGAACGGGCACACGTTCGAAATCGACGGCTCGGCGGGCGCCGTCCGCTTCGACCTCCAGCGCCTCAACGAACTCGAGGTCAAGCGCGCGGACGGCCGCGGGTCCGAGACGGTGCTCGTCACCGACGAGGACGACCCGTACGGCGACAACTGGTGGCCGGCGGGCCACGTGCTCGGCTGGGAGCACACGTTCGTCCACGAGACCTACGAGTTCCTCACCGCCGTCGCCGGCGACGGCGACTTCCGGCCGGACTTCGGTGACGGCCTCGCCGTACAGGAACTCCTCGACGGCGTCGAGCGCAGCGACGACCGGCGCGAGTGGGTGTCGGTCTGAGGCTCCATTCGGACGTCGCCGAACTGCCTACTCCTCCATCTCGCCCTCGCCGTACTCGCCGCCGTACCGCATGAAGAAGTACGTCAACCCGAGCACCGCGCCGAGGCCGCCGACCGCGGCGACCCCGAGGGTCTTCGCGTTGTCCGGGAGAATCGACTGGTAGCCGGTGTCCTCGGGCGGTTCCGTCGTGACGACGACGTCGCCCTCCATGCCGACGCTGACGTGCGGGTCGCAGACGTAGTGGTACGTGCCCTGCGGGCCGTCGAACGTGTACGAGTACTCGTGGGGCGGCCCCGTAATCTCCGTCTGGACGTCCCACTCGGCGCCCTCGGGGACGTCGGTCGCGTGGACGTTGTGGCCTTCCGACTGCCACACCCAGCGCACGGTCGTCCCGGGCTTGACGTGGACTGTCTCCGGTTCGAAGACGTTCCGGCCGTTCGGCCCGACCTCGACGACGACTTCCTCGACTTGCTGCGTGGTCGACTCGCCGTCCTGCGCGACGGCGC
>JBDGQF010000312.1:13072-25987 GCA_042219255.1 Halobacterium sp.
CGGCGCCCGCGACGCCGGCGCCAGCGCGGAGAAAGCCTCGACGAGTCCGGAACGTGTCGGTCTCTGAAGGCATGGGCGACGCTACGGGCGACCGCGAACTGAAGGCTTTGGCCGATTCGGAGACGGCGCCGGCGCCACTGCTGGGGTGTGCCGTGCGAGCGAACGCGAGACGGGAGCGACCGCGTCAGGACTGCTGGTCGCCTTCGCCGTAGTCGCCGCCGTACCGCATGAAGAAGTACGTCAGCCCGAGAATCGACGTCATCGACCCGACCGCGGCGACCCCCAGGGTCTTCGCGCTGTCCGGGAGAATCGACTGGTAGCCCGTGTTCTCCGGCGGGCTGTCGGTGACTTCGACGGTGCCCTTCATGCCGAGGCTGGCGTGGGGCGTGCAGACGTACTCGTACGTGCCCTTCGTCTCGAACGTGTGCTCGTACTCGAAGCCCGCGTCCTCGAGCGGTTCGTGGCCAGACCAGCTAGCGCCGTCGGGTGTCGACTGGGGGGCGACGTTGTGGCCGCCGGACTTCCAGACCCACTTCACGGTGCCCCCGGGCTTGACGTACACCGTCTCCGGCTTGAAGACGTTCTGTCCGCCCGGACCGACTTCGACCGTCTTCGTGCCACTACCCCCTCCTTCTTCCGCCGCCGCGGCACTCCCCGTGGCCGCGACGCCCGCCGCTGCGGCACCGGCACCAGCGCGGAGGAACCGACGGCGCGTCACCGAATCGTCTCGTTCGTCGTTCATGGGCGACGCTAAGGGATACCGGGTACTGAATACTTTGGTTTGGGTTACGCGGCGCCGACGCCCAATAATCGCGAGGAGTGACGGGGACGAGTGCGCTGCGTGGGCACCTGCTGGGACTGCGGGTCACTCGGTGGGGCGGCGCGCCGGCGGCCGCTGCACGAGGTCGACGAGCGGGTCGTCGAGGGACAACCGCATCCGCAGTTCCGCGCGCAGGCGCTCGGAGACGTCGAACCCGAGGTTGTCGTAGACGTGGACGGCGCGGTCGTTGTCCTCGCTGACGGTCAACCGGAGGGACGCACAGCCGCGGTCGTCGACGTGCGCGATGAGGTGTTTGAGGAGTTCCGTGCCGACGCCGCGGCCGCGGTGGGCGGGGTGGACGAACACGACGAGTTCCGGGTCTGGGTCGTCGGCGGGCGCGGCGGCCGCGTGACCGACGACCTGTCCGTCGGCGACGGCGACGAGGTTCACGCCGTCGCCGCGCAGACCGGCGAGCCAGCGTTCGGTGCGCTCGCGGGTGCGCGGCGGCAGGCCGAGCGTCGACGTCTCCGCGCTCATCGCGTCGTACATCGACACGAGTCCGTCAGTGTCCCCGGCCTCGACCGGGCGGACGACGAACGGGCGGCCGTCGTCGTCGAACGCGCGCGGACACCGCGGCTGACAGTACGGGGTGCCCTCGCAGTCACCGTTGTCCCAGGCGCTACAGGCGCCGTCCGCCGCGGCGTCGCTGGGCATACGTCACAGTCCGTCCGCCACCACCTTTGCCGACGACCCAAACATGTTCGCGGTCGCTGGGACAGCGGCGGGTTTCCCGTGACTACAGCGTGTAGTCCTCGTCGCCGTCCAGGGATTCGAGGAACGCCGTCGTGAGCGCGACGACGCCAGCGACGTCGTCGACGTGCGCGGCCTCCGTCGGCGTGTGGAGGTAGCGCGTCGGCGTCGACAGCGCGCCCACGGGCGTCGCGCCGTGCGAGCGCTGGAGCGGGCCAGTGTCCGTGCCGCCGGCGGTCAACACCTCGCGCTGGTACTGGACGCCCTCGCTGTCGGCGACGTCGATGAGGTGGTCGACGACCTTCGGGTTCGGGATGACGACGCCGTCCTTGAACTTCACCGCGACGCCGTCCCCGAGTTCTGTCACGTAGTCCTCCTCGTAGACGAACTGCGGGATGTCGTTGGCGACGGTCGTGTCGAGGTTCAACGCGAGGTCGACGTCGAGGTCGAACCCGATGGCTTCCGCGCCCCTGAGGCCGACTTCCTCCTGGGTCGTCGCGACGTAGTGGACGGTGACGTCCGGGTCGGCGCGGTGGGCGGCCTCCAGGAGCGCGTACACGCTCACGCGGTTGTCGATGGCCTTCCCCGTGAGCAGGTCGCCGACCTGTTCGAGTTCCTGGGAGAGCGTCACGCGGTCGCCGACGCTCACGCGCTCCTCGACCTCGTCGCTCGGCAGCCCCAGGTCGATGAAGACGTCCCGCACCTCGTCCTTGTCACGCATGTAGGGGTTCTCGCCCGTGTGCGGCGGCGGCGACCCGATGACGCCGGGCAGGTCGCCGTCGTCGGCGTGGACGACGGCGCGCTCCGCGCGCAGGATGCGGGGGTCCCACCCGCCGAGCGTGTCCACTTGCACGAACCCGTCCTCGTGGACGTGCCGCACGATGAACCCGATTTCGTCCATGTGCGCGGCGACCAGCACCTCGAAGTCAGGGTCTTCCGCGCCCTCGACGGTCGCGACGAGGTTCCCCATCGCGTCCGTCCGCACCGCGTCCACGCCGTCAGGGAGGTGTTCGCGGACGACGTCCCGGACGCGCTCCTCCTGGCCCGGCGTGCCGGCGGTCTCCGTCAGTTCGCTCAACAGGTCGCGGTCGAGGTCGTGGTCGGCGCTCATACGCGTCTCTCGCACCGACCACCCCAAAAGACCGCGTCTACCGGCAGAACGGGAACCGACGGAACGGGAACCGACGGAACGGGAACCGGTCAGGCCTCGCGTTCGACGACGTACTCAGTGAACGCCGCCAGCTGGTCGGCCTGCTCGTCGCGCATGTCAACGGCGTCCAGGTGGGCGCGGGCGTCCGCCGCGAGTTCGTGCGCTCGCTCGCGCGCGTACTCGATGCTGCCCGCGTCCTGGAGGATGTCCGTGACCTCCAGTATCTCGTCGTCGCTGGGGTCGTCCGCGGTGAGAATCTCCTTGAGGCGTTCGGCGTCCCGGTCGCCCGCGTGCTCGACGGCGTGAATCACCATGAGCGTGCGCTTGCCCTCGCGGACGTCGTTCCCGAACGCCTTCCCGAAGTCGCCGGCCCGGTCGAGCGTGTGCTCGACGTCGAGGACGTCGTCCGCAATCTGGAACGCGATGCACAGCGACTCCGCGTAGTCCGCGACGTGCTGCTCGGTGTGGTCGCCGCGACCCGTGACGATGGCGGCGAGTCGGCCCGCGATGCGCCCGAGACACCCGGTCTTGCACGCGCACATCTCCAGGTACTCGGCTTCGGTCATGTCGAAGCGGTCGCCGTTGTGCCAGTGGATGTCCGTCCCCTGGCCGAGGTGCGTGCGGTTGAGTTCGTACGTCAGCATGTCGAACGCTCGCAGGCGGCGTTCCGCCGGGAGGTCGGCGGAGTCCTCGGTGACCACCTTCAGGGGGACGAAGTAGAGCGCGTTCCCCGCGTTCAGCGCGACGTCCGTCCCGTACTCCCGGTGGATTGCGGGGCCGCCGCGGCGCAGCGTCGCGCCGTCCTCGACGTCGTCGACAATGATGGTGCCGGTGTGGAGGACTTCCGGGATGACCGCGTACGGCAGCAGTTCCTCGGGGTCGCCGCCGAGGCCCTCCGCGGCGAGCAAGAACAGCACCGGCCGCCACCGCTTCCCGCCGCGGTCGAGGAGGTCCCAGACGGGTTCCGCCAGGGAGTGCGTCAGGGCGTCGTCGTCGTACTCGTAGCGCGGCGACCCGAACCGGTCGGCGAGGTCGCCGCCGGACAGCGTCCGCGGGAGGAGGCGTGCAATCTCCTCGTCGACGCGCGGCCGCCACGTCGCGAGTGCGTCTCGCATACTCGGAGCGTCAGCAGGCGGAGGCAAAAAGCTTCAGTTCCCCCGAAACGCGTGCCGGCGGCCCGTCGCGCGAAGAAACTCCTGTCCGAGGGTCGACGGTTCCAGAACCCTTTTGCTTGGCGCCCGTGCAGGTGCCGGTATGGCAGACGTCGAAACCGAACTCCGCAAGGAACTCCTCGAAGCGTTCTCCGGCGCCGACTACCCGGTCAACAACCAGATGGACCTCGTGCCCGCGCTCCCGAACGGCCCGTCGACGACGTTCGAGGCCGGCGGCAAGTCCTTCACCGCGATGGAACTGGCGACGAAACTCTCCAGTCGCGCCGAGTTCCCATACGACGACGCCGAGTCCCTCGTCGACGACGTCATCGAGGGCCTGAAGGACGAAGGCGACATCTAGACGCGAGACTGCGCGGCCCCCTCGTTCCCGTTTTCTCCTTTCGAAACTTCTTCCGGAGTGGTCGGCGTCGGTACGGCCATGACTGACTGGATTGGCGACCTGTTCACCAGCGACACCGGCTGGAGCCACCTCGAATCGCTCGTGGACGTCCGCGACCGGATGGCCGGTTCGGCGGGCGAACGCGAGGCCGCGGCGGCGACGCGGGACGCGCTCGCGGCGGCGTGCGGCGACGCGTGGTTCGACGAGTTCTCGATTCAGGGCTGGACGCGCGGCGACAGCGCCGTCGAGACGCCGGACGGCGTCGAGGACTGCATCGGGCTCCCGCGGAGTCCGAACGGCGACGTGACAGGCGAGTTCGTCGACCTCGGCTACGGCCTCCCCAGGGACTTCGAGGAAGCCGACCTGGACGGCAAGGTCGTGATGGTCGCCTCGGACGTCCCGGACTGGTACGACCGCTACCTCCACCGCCGCGAGAAGTACTATCACGCCGTGGAAGCGGGCGCCGCCGGGTTCGTCTACCGGAATCACGTCGAGGGCTGTCTGCCGCCCACTGGGAGCGTCGGCACCAGCGAGCACCCGCTCGGCGAGATTCCCGCCGTCGGCGTCTCCAAGGAAGTGGGCGCGCGCCTCGCCCGAAAGTACGACGGCGAAGACGTCGGCATCTCCGTGACCGCGGACGTCCACGACGCGACCAGCCAGAACGTCCACGCCACCCTCGGCCCGGACACCGACGAGGAACTGCTCGTGACGAGTCACGTCGACGCCCACGACATCGCGGAGGGCGCGATGGACAACGGCGCCGGCACCGCGATGGTCGTCGAACTCGCGCACGCGCTCGCCGACCGCGAAGCCGACCTCGACACGGAGGTGCACTTCGTCTGCTTCGGCGCCGAAGAAGTCGGCCTCCAGGGCTCCGCGTATGACGCAGAGCACCGCGAGAGGGACGACGTCCGCGCCGTCCTCAACCTCGACGGCGTCGTCCGCGGGCGCACGCTCTCCTTCCACGCCCACCACTTCGACGCGCTCGCCGACGCCGCCCGCGGCGTCGCCGCCGACTTCGACCACCCGGTGTCCGTCTCCCCGGACATGAACCCCCACAGCGACCACTGGGAGTACGTGAAGTTCGGCGTCCCCGGCTACCACGTCGCCAGCGACACCGAGGGCGCGGGCCGCGGCTGGGGGCACACGTTCGCGGACACGCTCGACAAACTCGAAGTCCGTGACTTCCGCGAGCAAGCGATTCTCCTCACCGCGCTCGCCGTCGAACTCGCCAGCGACGAGTTCGCCGTCGCGCACGCCAGCGAGGCCGACGTCGCCGCCGCACTCGAGGACGAAGCTCTCGCCGAAGGCATGAAGATTACCGGCGACTGGCCGTACGACGACTGACCGCGCGACCGCCAGCCCGTAGCCTTTTTGCGACTGCCGCGCCCCCGTCCGCACGATGAGCGAGACGACACGGAGTCGGTGGTGGCGGTGACCGCGCGCGTCGGCGTCCTCGGCGACGGCGCGGCCGCCGCGGCGGACGTCGTCCGGGACGCGGGCGGCGACGCGGTCGTCGGCGAGGACGCGCTCGCGGCGGCCGTGGACGCTATCGCCGCATTCGGCGAAGACGCGCTGCTGGACGCCCTCGACGCCCGCGTCGACGCCCCGGTGCTACCGGTGGACGCCGGCCGCGAGTACGGCGGTGTCGCCCGCGAGGACGTCCCGGACGCGCTCGCCGCGCTCGCGGCCGGCGACTACGACGTCGAACAGCGCGCGACGCTCTCCGTGACGACGGCCGACACGGACGTGCGCGCGCTCGCGGACGTCCACGTCGTCACCGCCGAACCCGCCCGCATCTCCGAGTACCGCGTCGAGACCACGGACGGGACGGTCGACACGGTGCGCGCCGACGGCGTGGTCGCCGCGACGCCCGCCGGCAGCCACGGGTACGCCGCCGACGCCGGCGGCCCACGACTCTCCAAGGGCGCGGACGCGCTCGCCGTCGTCCCAATCGCGCCGTTCCGCGTCGAACGCACGCGCTGGGTGCTCGACCCGCCGGCGTCCCTCACCGTCGTGCGCGACGAAGCCGACGTCGCGCTGTTCGTGGACGGCCGCGACCACGGGTACGCGGCCCCGCACGGCCCCGTCGAACTCGACTGGGGCGACCCGCTCCCGGTCGCCGTCGTCCCGTCGGCGGCGGGCGTGGCCGACCGCGACTGAGCGCATTGGAAAAGACATAATACCGCGACACACCGAACATTCGCGCATGGTAGACCCATCGGTCACGCTCTTCGGGCCTCTGGACACCTTACTGGCCCCCTACATCGAGCACGCGGTGCTGGCCATGGTCGTGTTGAACTTCGTGAGTCGGCGCGTCGCACACGCCGCCCACGAACGACAGGCCGAGGACGGTGCGGACGCGCTCTCCCGGCACCCCTTCCACTCCTTTACGTCCTGGGGCCTCGTCCTGCTGAGTTTCTACTACCTCACGCTCCACCACCACTCCGGCATGGTGCTGTCCATCCTCGTGCTCGGGACGTTCATCGCGGACTTCTTCGAGTTCGAAGCGCGCAAGGTCGAAGTGCGCGAGGGCATGGACCTCGAAGCGCCGAAGGGCGCCATCGCCGCCGCGTTCCTCACGCTCCTGTACGCGGGCTTCCTGAGCCTGTTCTTCCTCATCAAGCCGTACTGGACGCAGGTCGTCTGAGGGTCTGACGGCCTCCTCGCACTCGTCAACGCGCACGCTGACTCCGAGTCTACTCCTCGCGCCGTCCTGCACTCGGCGACCACACTTGACTACCACTGCCTCGCCAGTCAATCACGAGAAGGGGTTCCGACCTGTCTGACAGACGCTCCGCGAGAGAAGCCGATATTCGTCGCAGGTGTCCAGGAACCTGACCGTCAGTCACTGCACGCGGCGTCGACTCTGGTCGCATGCACCGCCTCCCGTGACGGCGCACTCCCTACTGGGGCGTCTGTCGGAGACGTAACCGCTGCTGTCCGAGCGGAACGGCCGAGAGAAGACGGAGAGACTGGTCGTCGTTACTCTGCGGTGGCGGTGGCGTACAGCGCGCGGCCGAGCGGCACGCCCACCCAGAACAGGAACGCGCCGAAGATTGCCAGCCAGAACGACGCCTCCAGCAACAGCACGGCCATCTCGCCGAGCATCGAGAGGTCGCTCGGCGGCGTGCCCGTCAGCTGTTTCCCCTCGAAGCTCGGGGTCTTGTACCAGCCCGCTAGCACCATCCAGATGAGGCCCGCACCCGTGAGGAGCCCGAGCCCCTTCGCGAACTCGTCAGCCATTGTCCGTGGGTTCGTCGTCGCTGTCCTTATCCGTTGCCATTCCGCTGGCGCGGAACCGGGACGCGAACGCGTACACGATGCCGCCCGCGGCGATGAACGCCACGCCCAGCACCGCCAGCGCGACGTCCACCTCGCTGGCGGCCGCGCGGCCGGCGTTCGTCGCGGCGTCCAGCGTGATGAACCCGAGGACGACGGCGACGACCGCGAACAGCGTCGAGAACACGGTCACGGACTTGTAGAGGCGCTCGGGCACGACGACGTCCCGGCCGCGGTTCTCGTCTCCCATTACCGGTGTGGACGGCCGCGCAGTACTTCACTCCCGCGGTCAGCGCCAGCACACGGGAACGCACAGAGCGACGAGGAACGCTGTCAGTGGCGGGAATCGAGAGCGGGACGGAGAACAGGAGGAGAACCGTGAGACTGGGAGCCGGGCTACTTCGGCGGCCGGAGTTTGTAGTACCGGCGGTTCAGGTCGTACATATAGCCCTCGCGCATCGTCTTGAAGACGGCGTACGCGATGCCGCCCGCGAGCGGCGGCACGAGGAACGTCATGTCGAACAGCAGGTGGGGGTCGATTGGCGTGAGGTTCTTGATGGACAGCGCGCTGATGAGCACCGCGAACACGACGCCCATCACGCCGACGGCCGCCCAGAACGGCTGTTCGACGGGGCGGCGAGCGCTCCCCTTGTTGAGGAACGGCACGATGGCGATGAACCCGACGACGACCACGTTCGCGAGGACGCCGTACGTCCGGTCGGCGAGCAGTTTCTCGCCGCCGAGAATCGCGAGTTCGGGGTTCAGCGGGCCGAGCTTCAAGAGGCCGAACGACCAGTACAGGTACCAGTCCGGCAGGATGATGGCCGGCGTCTGGCTCGGGTTCGCGGGCGCGCCGAGGTGCGGCGGGAGCGTCGACGACAGGAAGAAAATCATCCCGACGAAGAAGCTCGTCAACGCGAGGTTCCGGATGAGTTCGTGCGGCCACACGGGGAACGCGAGCACGTCGCGCTCCACGTAGTCAGACTCCTCGCGCAGGTCTTGGTCTTCGCGCCGCGAGCGCTCGAAGTACTCGTACGTCAGCCGGGAGAGCCCCGTCGTGCGCTCTTTGCGTTCGCGCCACGTCGGGGTCTCGTCGTCCGGCGGGACGATGCCCGTGCCGTCAGTCCGTGCGTCGTCGTCGGTGGGTTCGTCAGTCATTGTTCTAGTGGGGTTCCGCGATGCCCTGCATCCAGACGAGTGCGAGGTGGATGGCGATGACCGTCGTCACCACGAACGGGAGCAGGAACACGTGCAGGATGTACATCCGCTGGAGCGTCGCCTGTCCGAGCGAGAAACCGCCGAACATCAACTGGGCGACCCACTCCCCGATGAGGGGGATGGAGAGGCTCATCTCGACGCCAATCTGGCCCGCCCAGTACGCCAACTGGTCCCACGGCAGCAGGTAGCCGGTGTACCCGAACACCATGGTGAGGCTGAGCAGGATGATGCCGACAATCCAGTTCACTTCCCGCGGCTCCTTGTACGCGCCCGTGAAGTAGACGCGGAGCATGTGCAGGAAGACGGCGGCCGTCATCACCTGTGCCGCCCACCGGTGCAGCGACCGGAGGAAGAACCCGAAGTTCAGGTCGGTCATGATGGCGGCGACGGTGCTGTAAGCGACCGTCGCGCCCTCGATGTCGACGGAGCCTGCGGCCGCGGACGGCGAGTAGTAGAACCCGAGGAGCGCGCCGGATATCGCGGCGACGATGTACGCCACCGTCGAGAAGAACCCGAGCGAGTACAGCGGGTACCAGTACCAGAACTTGTTGTCGAGGTTGTACTGTTCGGTGTGGCTCTTCGGCATCTGGAGGTTGACCCGGTAGTAGAGGGTCTCCAGTAGCTCCAGGTAGTCGACGAGCCGGAGTCGCTTGTCCAGCCACACGAGCACCGTCAAAAACGACTGTTCGACGGGCGTGAGGTCTTTCTCCTGAATCCAGGCTTCGTGGTCGTGTTCGTCCTTGCGTTCGATGCTCATTGTGTTATTCCTCCGGCCGCGCGAACGCGACGAAGCGCCGTTTCACGATGCTGTACGGGTCGTAGATGGACTGGTGGCACTGGCAGTAAATCTTGTCGTCCGCGCCGCCGTAACTGGACGACCGGAAGCCGCTGGGCGCACAGCAGAAGTGCGTGCACTTGTTGAGGATGGCCATGAAGTCGCTGTCGGTCGCGGCTTCGAGCCAGGTGATGGCCGGGCCGCTCTCGGACTCGATTTTGTCCGTGATGAGGCTGCTCCGGATAATCTGGACGGGAATCGAGTTGTCCGTGTTCTGGGAGCGCCACGTGGCCTTCGCGGGTTTGCCGATGCCGGCGTCGCCGTACTCGTTGTCCCAGGTCTCGTAGTCCTGGAAGTCCTCGATGTTCACGCGCCCCGAGGTCGGCTGCCAGTCGTAGTTGGCGCCCGAGGAGTACCGGAGGTAGTTGTCGCCGTCGTACCCCGGCTGGAGGCCTTCGTAGCCCTGGACGCCGCAGTACTGGAACCAGTCGGTACTGTACTCGATGCCGCCCAGTTCCATCCGTGGTTCCTGGACGGTCTGTCCCTGCCGTTCGACTTCCTGGATGTCGGGGTAGACGCCGCGGAGGTAGCCTTCGTCGTCGAGTTCGACCGGCAGCATCGGCATCCCGCGCGGTGCCGGGCCGCTGGTGTTCTCGACGGCGAAGTACTCGGTGGGGCCACCGCCGGCGCCCGTCGGGTTCGTGATGGAGTCGACGGCGGCGACGCCGGCCGTGCCGATGCCGGCGACGGCGGCGCTCCCCACGACGCCTTTCACGAACCGTCGACGCCCCGAACTCTCTGGATACTTGTCAGACATTGGTTATTTCTTGTAGTAGGGGTAGACTGCCTTCTTCAGCTGTTCGACGGTGTCACCGACCGCGGACGTCCCGTCGACCTGGTCTTCGCGGATGTAGAGGTCTTCCCACTTGCGGCGGCGCTTCTTCACAATCATCACGTCCGGGAGGAACTCCTTGCGGTACAGCAGGAGGACGAACGAGAGGTCGATGAAGATGGCCGCGAGCAGGAACCCGAGGTACATGTTCCCGACCGGGTCGCGCCCCCAGCCAGCAACCAGGCCGTACGCGAACAGCGCGACGAAGACGATTTCCACGAACGTCAGCAGGACGATGGCAATCGTCGCCGCCGTGCTCTCGCGGGCGGGCTCGTACCGGTGGATGTCGCCGTAGTTGGAGCCTTTCGAGGACATTATTCTTTATTGGGTGCGCTCGCGTGCTGTGATTCGCCGTACTTGAGGACGAAGAACGTGTACACCAACGACACAATCATCATCAGGATGGTGGCGATGCCGACGAAGTGCGCCTGGAACGGCACGCCCATCTCCTCGGGGTTCATCTCGGCGCTGCCGCCGCCCCCGCCGCCGGGCGCCTCACCGGACTCGTTGACCACGACCTTCCCGACCATGCCGAGGCTCTCGTGGGGGTCGCAGACGTAGTTGTACTCCCCGAGGGGGCCGTCGAACGTGTACGAGTACGTGAACTCGGGGCCCGTAATCTTCGTCTGCACGTTCCACTCGGCGCCCTCCGGTACGTCGGTCGCGTGGACGTTGTGCCCGCTGGACTTCCAGACCCACTCGACCGTCGCGCCCTTCTGGACGTAGACGGTCTCGGGGTCGAAGACGTTCTTTCCGCCGGGGCCGACGGCGACCGTCTTCGTCGTCCCGGCACCGGGGAGTCCGCCGTCCCCGCCGCCCGCCTGCGTCCCGTTGGTGGCGGTGCCGTTCCCGGAGGTGGTGTTGTTCTCCTCGCCCTCCTGGACGGCCGCGGACGCGGAGGACGACCGCGCACCGGCTGCGCCGATGGCTGCGGCGCCGCCGGCCGAGCCGGTCGCAATCTTCAGAAAGTCCCGCCTCTTCATACAGTTGCGAGTCAGGATGGCATCCGCATAAACCCACCGATGGCCGTCCGACCGGAGACCCGCCGTACTCGTGTTCTACCGGCGTTCAGCCGCGTTCAGCGAGTTACTTCCGGCTGTCCGTCTCGGGGACGAACTCGGGGCGTTCGCCGTCTCCGAGGCCGGCGGCCCGCAGCCGTTCCCGGAACTCCTCGGAGCGGAACCTATCGGAGAGGCGGGCGTTCGCGACGACGAGCAACAGGAGTGCGCCGAACAGCACGAACCCGACGCCGGCGATGACCGCGATGATGGCGGAGTCGCCGAGCGGGTGCAGGTTCAGCGTCGTCCCGGCGATAGTACACGACCGGCCGCTCCCGCCCTGCACTGGTGGGCACGTGCGCACGATTGGGTCGTAGACGAACGGCGCGAGGAACAGCAGGATGCCGATTGCGAACTGCGCGAGGCCGACGTACTGGAGGAGCGTCGTCCCGAACCCGCCGCTGCCCTCCGGAACGTCCTGTGGGTCTGGGAGACCCGCGTTCGCGGGCGCGTCCGGGGCGTCGTAGTCGTCCATCGAGCAGAGCGCGACGGTCGGTTTCACGTCGCGGAGGACGGTGCCGGTGCCTTCGACGGTGCCGTCCGCGTAGACGACCGCGTACCCTTCGTCGGAGTACGCGAGCACGACGGGGTCGCCGTCGATGGTGTCGCGTTCCACGACCGCGAACACGTCCCTGGTGGCGACCCGGTGCCGGAGGTCGTTCTCGACGCGCTCGAGGAGGCGGTCGCCCGTAATCCACGTGTCGGGGTCGAACGCGGCCTCCCACTCTTCGGCGGACATCTCCGCCATCTCGCGCGGCCCGAAGTCGTCGAAGTCGTACCGGTCTTCGACGGCGTCGCGGAGGTCGGCGGGCGACTCCACGTCGTCGACGCGCTCCCTTTCGTCCGGCCGCTCGGACGGCGCGTCGGCCCCGTCAGCGGGCGCGGCAGCGTCGCCGTCGGCCGTCGAGTCCTCGCCGCCGCTGGCGTCCGTCATTGGCCGCGAGTAGCGGACGGAACGGGTAAACCCTTCCGACCTGCGGGGCGTCAGACGACCGTCTGGGTGACGCTGGTGTCGTTGTCGCGGACGGTGACCTCCCAGAACTGGTACTTCCTGACGACCTGGTCGAAGACCGTCTCGTTGCCGCGTTCGACGACGACGCGGACGTCGTGGCCGCGGTCGTGAATCTCGCGCGTGAGGTCGAGCGAGCCGTCCTCGACGTCGTAGGTCGCCGCGTCGCTCCCGGCGCCGAGCGTCACGGTGACGTTCCCGGACTCGGTGTGGTCGTGGACGACGAGGTGGGTGTCGGTGTGCGACGTCCCGACGGCGGTGTGTGGTTCGGTGCCCTGCCGTTCGGTCGTCGGCGTGCTACTGGTGACGTCGGTGGTGCTGGTGGTGCCGGCGGTGGTGGTGTCGGAGCCGCTGAGTCCGGTACAGCCTGCGACCGACACGAGGAGGAGGACAGCGAGGACGCGTGCCAAGGGCATGTCGGGTCGTGGACTCGTCGGCGGTAAACGTCTTCTGGGGACTGAAACCGCGAC
>JBDGQF010000312.1:26087-29377 GCA_042219255.1 Halobacterium sp.
GTTCCCGCGGCGCGGGACGAGTCGAACGCGTTTAGTTCCGCGCGTCGAAGACTCCGCCATGGTCGAGGACGTGACGGTGGCGGCTGTCGCCGCGGTGCTCGTCACCGCGAGCTTCCCCTGCTACCTCTACGGCGCGTGGATTGTCATCGACGCCGAGACCGTCACGTGGGCGACGCTCAAACACCACCTCGCGTACATCTTCGTCGGACTCGCGCTGAACACCGTCCCGGTCGTCGCCTGGATGGTGCCGCGCCTCTTCGACCAGCTCGGCGGGTTCGCGGCGCTGCACGCGTTCTTCGGTGTGCAGGCGTACGCGTTCCTCGCGTTCGCGCTCACCGGCATCGTCCCGATTCTGCGCGCGAAACGCGAGTACAACCTCTACCACGACCCAGACCAGGACGTCGACCTCAGCGAGATTCACGACCGCATGGACGCGTGGCGACTCCGCCTGCGCGCGGGCGTCGTCGGCTACGTCGTCTGCTGGCTGGTCGCGTGGATACTCGGCGTCGCGCGGTTCGCGATGAAGTACCAGACCCAGTTCTGAGCGGAGTGCAGTGCCGCGCTCGCGTCACCGCCGCCGGTACCAGCGCGTGTTCGCGTTACCGCCGCCGGTACCACACGGACCCGAGGACGAGCGCGAGCGCGAGCACGCCACCGAGGAAGAACACGAGGCCGGGTGGGAGGCCCTGCGAGGACTGTGCAGCCGCGTCGGTGAGTGCCGACGCGTTCTCCGCCGCGTACTCGGTCGCTTGCGCCGTCTCTGTCGCCGCGTCCTCCTGCATGATGCCGACCTGTCCGCCGTCGGTCGTCGTCGCGGCGGCGTCGCCACCGCCGCCGCCGGCCCGGAAGTCCGTCGCTGTCTGCCCGCCCTGCCCGCCGAACAGGCGCTGGACGAGGAGGCTCGCGACGCCCAGGACGCCGAGCGCGCCGAGGACGTTCAGCAGGCGTTCTTTCAGCGACGGCTTCGACGCTTCGTCGGCGGCGAACACGACCAGCGACTCGGCGGCGGGCGCGTACACTTTCATCTCGCGGCCCTGCTCGGAGTACCACGTGTCCGCGACTTCGACGAGGTCGGCGTCCACGAGCTTTTCGAGGTGGTAGGTGGCGTTCTGGAGGGACGTCCCGACTTCGTCGGCGACGCTGGAGGCGGTGTCTGGCTCCTCGTACAGCGCGGACAGGATTTCGCGCGCGGTCTTCGACGACAGCGCCTCGAAGACGTCGTCGGCCGCGTCCTCGCGGATGCCGACGACGCGCGACCCGTCCCCGCGCTCCACGGTCGACCGGGACGGCAGCAAGCGGTTTCCAGGCATCTACGCTGCCCTACACGTGGCGTCCTCTAAGAACCTCTCAAAGGTAAAGCCGCCATTTGAGTCCGCGCCGCCGGGAACCAAATGCTCGCTTCGCTCCCGCTCGATAGTGCCGCCGTCTCCGTGTTCCGGCTACCACTCGCTGCCGTCCGCGAGGTCGACGTCGTGCTGTAGCTTCGAGGACGGACAGACGTCTACGAGGAGGCAGTCCGAGCAGTCCGGGTTGCGCGCGGTGCACGTGTCCCGGCCGTGCGCGATGAGCCAGTGCGTGTAGTTCTGCCAGTGCTTGGTCGGCACGACCGTCATCAGGTCTTCCTCGATGTCCTCGGGGCGCTCCGCTTCGGTGATGCCCAGGCGCCGCGAGAGGCGCTGGACGTGCGTGTCCACGACGATACCCTCAGTGATGTCGTGGCCGTGCTGGAGGACGACGTTCGCCGTCTTCCGGCCGACGCCCGGCAGGTCGGTGAGTGCGGACATCGTGTCCGGCACCTCGCCGTCGTGCTCGTCGACGATTTGCTGGCAGGCGTTCTTCAGGTACTCTGCTTTGCTGTTGTAGTACGTGATGGAACTCAGGTCGTCGGCGAGTTCGTCCAGGTCAGCTTCGGCGTAGTCTTCGGGCGTCTGGTACTTCTCGAAGAGGTGTTCGGTCTCCTTGTTCACGCGCTCGTCCGTGCACTGCGCCGAGAGGATGACGGCGACGAGTAGTTCGAGTCGATTCGAGAAGTTCAGCGAAATCTCCGGCTCGGGGTATTCGTCGCTCAGTCTGTCGATGACTTCCTCGACCTGTGCCTCGCGCGTGTCCAGCGGCGTGCCCATACCGGTGGGTCGGACTTCCGGGCCTTCCCTGTAACGGAAGCGGCCGCGCCAGGGGCGTCGCGCGCCGGCTTCCGGGACGTTTAAGCGCGCGACAGCCACCACTCAGGGTATGAAAGCGACCGCGAAGGCCCACCCGATTCAGGGCATCGTGAAGTACCACGGGATGCGCGACGAGGAACTGCGCATGCCCTACCACGACTCCATCAGCGTCTGCACGGCGCCGAGCAACACGACGACCACCGTGGAGTTCGACGCCGACCGCGACGAGGACGTCTACGTCATCGACGGCGAGGTGGTGGACGGCAGCGGCGCCGACCGCATCCGGAAGGTCGTCGACGAGGTGCGCGACCGCGCGGGCGTCGACCACCGCGTGCAGGTGGAGAGCGTGAACAACTTCCAGTCGAACATCGGCCTCGGGTCGTCGGCCTCAGGGTTCGCGGCGCTCGCGCGCGCCGCCGTCGAAGCCGCGGGCCTCGACCTCTCGCTGCCCGAGATTTCGACCATCGCGCGGCGCGGGTCGGCGTCCGCGGCGCGCGCCGTCACCGGCGGGTTCTCAGACCTCCACACCGGCCTGAACGACGAGGACTGCCGGAGCGAGCGCCTGGACGTCCCCGAGGAGTTCGCGGAGGACGTCCGCATCGTCATCGGAAAGGTGCCGTCCTACAAGGAGACGGGGCACGCGCACAGCGAGGCGGCGGACAGCCACATGTTCGAGGCGCGCCTCTCCCACATCCACGCGCAACTGGCGGAGGCGCGTGACGCGCTCCGCGACGGCGACTTCGAGCGCGTGTTCGAGACGGCCGAACACGACTCGCTGTCGCTGGCGGCGACGACGATGACCGGGCCCTCCGGGTGGGTGTACTGGAAGCCGGACACGCTGGAAATCTTCAATCGCGTGCGGTCGCTGCGCGAGGACGGCCTGCCGGTGTACTTCTCGACGGACACGGGCGCGACCGTTTACGTGAACACGGACGCCGAGCACGCCGACGAAGTGGAGGCCGAAATCGCGGACTGCGGCGTCGAAACGGACGTCTGGGAGGTCGGCGGGCCGGCGCGCGTGCTCGACGAGAGCGACGCGCTGTTCTGAGCGCCGGTCGCTGGAGCGGACACCGTTTTGGGGCTGTCCGCCGAAGTGGGTGGCATGCGCGTCGTGGTGCTCGGCGGCGG
>JBDGQF010000174.1:0-25538 GCA_042219255.1 Halobacterium sp.
CGAACAACTTCCAGACCGTGACCTGCACGTCCTGCGGGTACACCGAACTGTACGCTGACGTGGAGTCGCGTGGCGCCGACCTCGCGGACGTCTTCCTCGGCTGAGCGCGGCGCGCGCCCGGCCGGACTACCCCCGAAACTTATACGAGCGACCGGAGCGCGTCAGTGACGACGTCGGCGGCGCGCTCGACGTCCGACCGGCGGACGTACTCGCGCTGGCTGTGCGCGACCGGACCGTCGTCGTCCGCGAGCACGCCCGGCCCGAAGACGACGGTGGGCGCGTCGTCGGCGAAGTAGGAAGCTTCCGTCGCCGCGCCGAACGGCCGCGGACTCCCGGCGCCGGCGTCGACGAGCGCCTGCGCGACGTCGCTGTCGTCGGGCGTGTCGAACGCTTCGAGGAACGGCGTCTCGCGCTCGGCCGGTTCCACGGCGACGGAGACGCCGGCCTCGTCGACGGCGTCGTCGACGTGCGCGGCGAACGTCTCGAAGAACTCGGCCTGGGTCTCCGGCGGCACCGTCCGCCGGTCGAACGTGACCGTGCAGTCGTCTGGCACGCGGTTGGCGGCGTCGCCGCCGTGAATCACCGTCGGCGTCAGCGTCGCCGGCCCGAGTTCCGGGTGGTCGTCGGGGCCGTGCGCGGCGTCGTACGTCCGTATCGCGCCGAGGACGCCCTCCGCGGCGGCGACGGCGTTCGTGCCGACGTCGGGTTCCGCGGCGTGCGCGCCCTCGCCCGTGAGTTCGACGGTGCCCTGGAAGCGGCCGCGCGCGCTCGTGCAAGCGGTGAGGTCGGTGGGTTCACCGACGATGTAGCCGTCCGCTTCGAGGTCGAGTGCGTCCGCGCCGAGCGAGTCCGTCTCCTCGTCCGGCGTGATGGCGAGCGTCACCGACCCCTCGTCCGGGTCGACGGCGAGGAACGCCGACACCAGCGCGGCGAGCGGGCCCTTCGCGTCGCACGCGCCCCGCCCCTCCACGACGTCGCCGTCGCGCGAGAACTCGACGTGCGGCGGGACTGTGTCGATGTGCGTGTTCAGGACGACGTGCGGGTCGCCGCTCCCCTTCGACGCGAGCACGTTCCCCGCGGCGTCGACTGTCGGGTCGACTCCCTCGTCGCGTAGCGTCGCCACGAGCAGGTCGCGCATCTCGTCGACGTCCTCGTGGGACGGCGTCTTCACTGCGCGCTCGTGGAACGCGAGGACGTCGAAATCGGTATCAGGCATCGAGGTGGCGGGTGGGGACGGCCTCTGCTTCGCCGGCGAGTTCGTGCTCCGTCGGACCGGTGAGGGTTGCGCGGCCGTCCGAGAGGTCGACGGTGAGTTCGCCGCCCGGCGGCCGGACTGCGACCTGTTCGCCGGCGCGCCCCTCGCGGTGGGCGACGGCGGCGACGGCGACGGCGCCCGTGCCACACGACCGGGTCTCGCCCTCGACGCCGCGCTCGAACGTCCGCTGGTCGAACACGCCGTCCCCGGCGCTGGACGCGAACGTCACGTTCGCGCCCTCCGGGAACGCGTCGTGCTTCCGGATGGCCGGCGCGTCGGCCTCCACGTTCACGTCGTCGACGTCGTCGACGAACACCACGGCGTGCGGGACGCCGGTGTCCACGGCAGTGACCTCGTAGCCAGCCAGTTCCTCGCGGACCATCGGCGCGTCCCGGTCGACGGGGACGTCCGCTGGCTCGAAGGACGGTTCGCCCATCTCGACGGTGACCACGGTGCCGTCCAGGTCGGCGCGCCGCGTGCCCGCCTGCGTGTCCAGCATGACGGCGTCCGAGCCGGTGCGCTCGGCGACCCAGCGGGCGGCGCAGCGCGCGCCGTTCCCGCACATGTCCGCGGTGGAGCCGTCGGGCTGGCGCAGCGTCATCACCGCGCGCGGCGGCTTGAAGCGTTCTTCGAGCGCGAGGAAGAGCACGCCGTCCACGCCGATGCGTGCGCAGAGGCGTTCGGCGAACGCGCCCCTGTCCGGGACGTAGTTCGACGCGTCGACGATTGCGAAGTCGTTGCCGGTGCCGTGGTATCGTTCGTAGGGAATCATCGGTCTGGACTGGCTACTGGGAGGCCCCCGTGGGGGCGTCCCTGCGGTGCTGGTCGTGGCGACTGTGCTGGCTGTCCGTGTGCTCGGCTGTGCGTGTGTGTCATCGTTCTGGGGTAGTCAGGTCGGAGAGGGAGTCGCGCTCGCGGGCGAGCCGGTGGTCGCCGTCCTCGAGTGCGGCGACGGCGGGGCGCGGCCGCGAGTTGTACTGGGACGCCATCTCGATGCCGTACGCGCCCGCGTTCCCGACCGCGAGCAGGTCGCCGCGTTCCGGCCGCGGCAGGTCGCGGGCCTCGGCGAGGACGTCCGTGCTCTCGCAGATGGGGCCGACGACGGTCACGGAGCGCTCCGGCCGGTCGCTTGCGTTCCGCGCGAGCGACCGGACGTCGTGGTAGGCGTCGTAGAGCGCGGGCCGGAGGAGCGTCGTCATGCCGGCGTCCACGCCCGCGAGCATCGCGCCCGCCGTCGGCTTCACGGTGTTCACTTCGGTGAGGAGGACGCCCGCGTCCGCGACGAGGAACCGGCCGGGTTCGACGACGAGGTCGGCGTCCACGTCCGCGAGCACGTCGCGCGTCGCCGCCGCGACCGATTCGAGGTCGAGGGGCTGTTCGTCGGGGTGGTAGGGGACGCCGAACCCGCCGCCGACGTCCACGAACTCCAGGTCGACTGGCGCGTCGCGGGCGACCTGCGCGAGGCGTTCGACGACTTCGCGGTGCGCGTCGACGTCCGCGTCGGCGAGCATCCCGCTGCCGACGTGCGCGTGCACGCCGACGACGTCGAAGCCGCGCGCGTCGGCGTCCCGGAGCGCGTCCGCCGCGCGGCCGTGCGGAATCCCGAACTTCGCGTCCGCGCCGGTCGCCACGTCCTCGCTGTGGCCGGCGCCGACGCCCGGGTGGACGCGCACCGCGAGTCGGCCGTCGAACCCGCGCTCCGCGAGCCGGTCGACGGTGTCCGTCGCGCCCACGACGAACGTCGCGTCGGGCGCCGCGTCGAGCACGTAATCGAGGTCGCGCTCCGGCGGGTTGACCGCGGTGTAGTGGATTTCCTCGGGTTCGAAGCCGGCGTCGAGCGCGCGGTACACTTCGCCCGCGGACGCGCACTCCGCGCCGGCGCCCGCCGCGCGGAGGGTTTCGAGGACGCTCCGGCCCGCGTTGGCCTTCACAGCGTAGTGAATGCTCGCCTCGGGGAACGCGGCGGCCAGGCGCTCGTAGTTCTGCGTGACGCGGTCGAGGTCCTGGACGTACAGCGGCGTCCCGTACTCGGCGGCAAGCGAGCGGAGTTCGACCGCCGACCAGTCCGAAAGCCGCCGCACGGCCGGGACCTCGACCTGCGTCACGACCGCAGCACCTCCTCCTGCTGGGTGGCGTCCAGCGTCTCGGCCTCCAGGTCCATCGCGACGACGGCGGGCTTGAACGCGCCGCCGTCGAAGAGGTCGTGGTCGCCGACGCTTGACTCCACGTACCGCGTGAACGCGCGGCGCTCCGGCGGCAGTTCGCCGTACAGAATCTCCTCCTCGACGAGGTCGTAGACCGGAATCCGCGGCGTCAAGAGGGTGTTCTCGCCGACGACGGAGTCCTCGCCGACGACGAACCCGGACGTGACCCGGCAGCCGGCGCCCAGGGACACGCCGTCCTCGATGACGACGGGCGCGTCCTCGACTGGTTCGAGCACGCCACCAATCAGGGTGTTCGCGCCGAGTTTGACGTCTTCGCCAATCTGGGCGCAGGAGCCGACGGTGTCACACGAGTCGACGAGCGTGCCGTCGCCGACGTACGCGCCGACGTTCACGAACGCCGGCGACATCACGATGCAGTCCGACCCCAGGTAGGAGCCGCGACGGAGCACCGTGCCGTCGGGCGTGTTCCGCGTGCCGCGCTCGTAGAGGTCGCCCGTGTCCCGCAGCGGCAGGACGTCGTGGTACGTGACGTCGCCGTACGTCCGGGGTTCGGTCTCGCGGAGCGCGAAGTTCAGGAGGACGCCGCGCTTCACCCACTCCACGGCCTCCCACTCGCCGCCGGACTTCTCCGCGGCGCGGACGTCACCCGCTTCGAGCGCGTCCAGGAAGGCTTCGAGCGTGTCGGCGTCGTCCGCCGTCGCCGTCTCCGCCGTCAACTCGCCGTCTTCGTGTCGCTGCCACAGGTCACGTACGTCAGATTCCAGACTCATAGTTCGGAAGCCACCTCCGCGAACCGATAGAAGCCGTCGGGCTGGTCGACGAGCCACGCCGCCGCGTCGAGCGCCCCCGCCGCGAACACCGACCGGTCGCCCGCCCGGTGCGTGAGTTCCAGCACTTCGTCGTTGCCGGCGAGCAGCGCCTCGTGTTCGCCGGTCACGTCGCCCGCCCGCCGCGCGTGCACGCCGATTTCGCCCTGCTCGCGGGGCTGGTCGCCGACGCGCCCGTGGACGCGCTCCGGGTCGTCGTCGCGGACGTCCTCGATGCGGTCGAGGACGAGATTTGCCGTGCCGCTGGGCGCGTCGACCTTCCCGTTGTGGTGGGTCTCCGTGACCTCCACGTCGTACTCCGGGAGCGCACCCACTGCATCCTCGACGGCGTCGAGGAGCGCCTGGATGCCGCGCGAGAAGTTCGCGCCGAGCAGGACGGGCGCGTCGCTCCCGGCGTCGCGCAGGGTCGCTAGCTGGTCGTCGCTGAAGCCGGTCGTACCGACCACGATTGGGACGCCGGCGTCCGCGGCGGCGGTCACGTAGTCCACGCTCGCCTCGGGCATCGTAAAGTCGACGACCGCGTCAGGATTTCGCGACGCGACCAGGGACCCAAACTCCCCTTCGGGGTCGAAGTCGTCGCCGGCCGACGGGTCGAGCGTCGTCGCGAACGCCACCTCGACGCCGCGCGCTGCCGCTGCCTCCCGGACTTCGCGGCCCATCCGGCCGGTCGCACCAGTCACCCCGATTCTCATGCAGGCACCTCCCGCCCGTCCAGGTCGGCCAGCGCCTCACGGAGTCGCTCCCAGGTCGCGTCGCTCGGCTGCGTGAGCGGCGACCGGTAGTTCGCGGGCCCGTGCCCGACCAGTTCCTGGGCGGCCTTCACTGGAATCGGGTTCGTCTCCGCGAACAGCGCGCGGTTCAGTTCGCCGAGTTCGTGGTGGCGCTCCCGCGCCGCCTCGTAGTCGCCGTTGAGCGCCGACCACACGAGGTCGCTGACGCGCTCCGGTTCCACGTTCGCGGTGACGCTGATGGTGCCCGTCCCACCGACGGAGAGCACGGGCAGCGTCAGGCCGTCGTCGCCCGAGACCACGGCGAAGTCCTCGTCGCGCGTGCGCTCGACGACCTCACTGATGCGGCCGACGTCGCCGCTTGCGGCCTTGTAGCCGACGATGTTCTCGTGGGACGCCAGCGCCGCCGCGGTCTCCACGTCGATGTTCCGGCCGGTCCGCGACGGGACGTTATAGATAATCTGGGGGACGTCCACCTGGTCGGCGATTTCGCGGTAGTGGGCCTCCATGCCCTCCGGCTCGGGCTTGTTGTAGTACGGCGAAATGAGCAGGAGCGCGTCCGCTCCCGCGTCCACGGACCGGTACGAGAGGCTGAGCGCCTCGTGCGTGGAGTTGCTGCCGGCGCCCGCGATAACCGGCACCTCGTCGCGGGCCTCCTCGACCACCGCCTCCACCACTTCGACGTGTTCGTCGTGCGTGAGGGTCGCGCTCTCGCCGGTGGAACCGACGGGCACCAGGCCGTCCACGCCGGCGTCGACGAGGCGGCGCGCGTGCTCGCTGAGTCGGTCGAAATCGATACTGCCGTCGTCTGTGAACGGCGTCGTCATCGCCGGGAAGACGCCGTTCACGAGTGTCGTGTAGTCCATCTGGGTTCGTGTCGCGTTCGAGTAGTGTGCGGGCCGTCCGTCCCTCGGTGGCCCGGCACGGGGGTGCTACGCCCGCAGCGAGCCGTACGAGTCGGCTGTGCTGCGTTTGCGTTTCCCCGAGAAGGAGACGGCGCTCTCGGCGGGGGCGGACGGCGACCCGAGAGCACCACTCATACGCGTTATTCACGGAGGCCGGTAGTAAAGGCTTGTCGCCGCGCACAATGCCTGCCCCCTGCGGCGCGGCGCGCGGCCGCCTATCGAGAGTTTTTTGCCGCGTCTCGCCACAGGAACGCACGGATGCTAGTCCTCGGTGACGCGCACGCGGCGACGCCCGACCGCCGCCAGTCCCTGTTCGCCGCGTACCGCGCCGCCGACGCCGACGTCGCGCTCCAGGCCGGCGACCTCATGTACTACGACCTCCCGATACCGACGTACTTCATCGCCGGCAACAACGAGGACTTCGACGTCGTCGAGTCCCTGCGGTACGGGCGCGTCGAGAGCAGCGACGTCTCCAACGCCGTCCTCCTGCACAGCACTGCGGCGGACGTGAAGGGACTGCGCGTCGGCGGCCTCTCGGGGAACTACGCGCCGACGCAGTTCGAGAAGTCCCGCGACCAGTTGTACGACGACCGGCGCCGCCACTTCGTCCGCGAGGACGTCGAGCGCGCGAAACAACTCGAGGACGTCGACGTCTTCCTCGCGCACGAGGCGCCCCACGGCCTCCCCGTCACGGAGGAGTACGACGTCGGCTGCAAGCACATCGACGAGATCCTCCAGGAACTGGAACCCGACCTCTGTCTGGTCGGCCACCACCACGAACACGCCGAGAGCGAGTTCGGGCCCACGCGCGTCGTCTCGCTGGCGCCCGCGTGGGAGTCCTACTACGAACTCGACCCCGACACGCTCGAACTCTCCCGGTACGAGACGCCCTCCGCGTAACAATCGGGACGCCCTCCGCGTGACCCACGGCCAGGGTAGGCTGCCCTGCCGCTGGCCGCCGTGGCCGTCGCGTACCTTCTTTATCCCCGCGGGGACTACGGGGCGTATGGCGCCTATCCACGACGGCCAGCGCGTCGCCGTCCTGGCCGACTCGCAGAACCTCTATCACTCCGCCCAGAGTGTCTACTCGCAGAACATCGACTACGCCGCCCTCCTCGAGAAAGCCGTCCAGGAGCGCGAACTCACGCGCGCCATCGCGTACGTCATCCGCGCGCAAGCCGAAGACGAAGACCGCTTCTTCGACGCGCTCCGGGACATCGGCTTCGAGACGAAAATCAAGGACATCAAGACGTTCGGCGACGGGTCGAAGAAGGCCGACTGGGACGTCGGCATGAGCCTCGACGCCGTGACGCTCGCCGACCACGTCGACACCGTCGTGCTCTGCACGGGCGACGGCGACTTCTCCCGGCTCTGCAACCACCTCCGCCACGAGGGCGTGCGCGTGGAAGTGATGGCGTTCGGCGAGTCCGCCGCGGACGAACTCGTGGAGACGGCGGACGCGTTCGTCGACCTCAGCGAGCGAGAAGAGACGTTCCTGCTCTAGACCATCCGGCCGTCGGTGCCCGTACTCCCCATCAGGAGCGAGCCAGCAGCCAGGCCCGTCGTCGCCAGCGCGGCCGCGACGAGGAGGACGGTCGACCCGGACGGGTCGAAGCCACTCCAGAACAGGAGGCCGCCGCTCACGGCGAGCAACACGACAGCGATGCCGACTTTCGTTGCGTCGTTCATGGTCGCGGCTAACTCCCCGTCGTACATAAGCACATCTACTTCGGCGAGAACGACGCCGTCGGCCGAACATGGCCGGGCGCGCGTTGAAGTATCTGGCTGGGACGGCGCGCGAGACCCGAAGCCGCTTTACCGTCGCCGGCCGACCGTCCGGGTATGCAGGACGCGGACGTGGACTCGCTGCGCACCGTCGCGGACTACCAGTTCGGCGCCGGCGCCGGCGACGCGCTGTTCCCGCCGGAGGAACGCTTCGACGTCCAGCGCTCCACCACCGGCCGCCCCCAGCAGGTCGCCCGCGAGGACGGCGAACGCCTCGTCTCCGTCGGCCTCCACGGCCGGTTCACGCTCGGCGTCGCCGGCGGCCGCCGCCTCGTCGACGGCCTCGGGCATCCCGCCGCGCGCGTCGTCGTCGGCGACGACAGCGAACCGTTCGTGCGCGACGGGAAGAACGTGTTCGCGAAGTTCGTGCAGACCGTCGACCCGGACGTGCGCGCCGGCGACGAAGTCGCAGTCGTCCACGAGCGCGGCGAGTTGCTCGCGGTCGGCCGCGCCGAACTCGACGCCGGGTCGATGCTGGACTTCGACACCGGCATGGCCGTGATGGTGCGGACTGGCGTCCCCGCCGAATAGTCTCCCTGGCGCCGCTCTGGCGGGGCGAGGGCGCCGCACTACCGCGGGTTCGCCATCCTTTTCACGCCGAAACGCGTCTCTCCGCGCATGTTTGGCGGAGGCGGCATGAACCCACGGAAGATGAAGCAGATGATGAAGCAAATGGGCATCGACGTCGACGAAATCGACGCCGAGGAGGTCGTCATCAAGCGCGCGGACGGCGACGAACTCGTGTTCAGCGACCCGGACGTCACGAAGATGGACGCGCGCGGCCAAGAGACCTACCAGATTATCGGCGAACCCGAGACCCGCGAGGGCGCCGGCGAGACGGAGGCGGCAGGCGAAATCGAGGAGTCCGGCGAGTCCGGCGGCATCCCGGAGGAGGACGTCGAACTCGTCGTGCAGCGCACGGGCGCCAGCCAGGCGGACGCGCGGGCGGCGCTGGAAGCCACTGACGGCGACCTCGCGGCCGCCATCTCCCGGCTGGAGTGATTCTGCTGGTCCGCGGCGACCGCGAGTTCCTCGCCACGCCGGGCGACGAAGTCCACACCGACCTCGGCGTCATCGACGTCCCGGCGTCCGTCGACCCGGGACAGACCGTGGAGACGCACCTCGGTGAGCCGTTCACCGTCCGGGAACTCCGCGGCCCCGACCTGTTCAACCACCTCCAGCGTACGGGCGCGCCGATGATGCCGAAGGACATCGGCCTCGTCGTCGGCCACACGGGCGCGGCGGCGGACGACCGCGTGCTCGACGCCGGGACGGGCACGGGCGTCCTCGCCGCGTATCTCGGCCGGATGGGCGCGAACGTGGTGACGTACGAGCGCGACCCCGAGTTCGCGGACGTCGCCCGCGACAACATGGAACTCGCGGACGTCGCAGAGAACGTGGACGTGCGCACGGGCGACATCACTGACCACGTCGACGACCTCTCCGGGTTCGACCTCCTCACCCTGGACACGGAGAGCGCGCCGACCGTCGTCGAGCACGCCGACGACGTCCTCGTCTCCGGTGGGTACGTCGCCGTCTACTCGCCGTTCGTGGAGAACGCCCGTGACGCCGAACTCGCCGCCCGCGACGCCGGCCTCACGGACGTCGAGACCCTGGAGACGATTCAGCGCGAGATGGACCTCGGCGAGCGCGGGTCGCGGCCGTCCACCGCGGGCGTCGGCCACACCGGCTACCTGTTGTTCGCGCGAAAACCCTAGCTGTCCGGCGGCTATCTTCCGGGGACGGCCCGCCGCCTCGCTGCGTCCACCGTCCCGCGCTCGATTACTGCATAGCCGCCGCTGGTCGCGTCCTCGTATTTGAACGTTCACGGGCAGTGTGCGGTTTGGAGTCGCACCGACGGGCATCCGCGAGCGGAGCGAGCGGTTCACTGCCGGAGCGGGGCGAAGCTCCGCGGAGGCAGGTCTTTTTAGCGTAGCTTTTTGCGGCGAGCGGTGGGTGAGCGCACCCGAGGCGCAAAAAGATCCGTCTTAGTTGTCGTCTTCGCGCCAGCGGTGCTCGCACTCCGTGCAGATGAAGAACCGAGTCTCGGACTCGTCGGCGGAGCGAATCTGTTGCATGTACCAGTGCGCGCTGTCGTTGCCACACTCCGAGCAGTGGACTTCCGTCGTCGGGAGGCCGCGGTCTTCGGCGTCGCTGACGTCGACAATCTCCGTCTCTTCCTGGCCTTCAGTGACGACGAACGAGGCGTCCGGGTCTTTGGGTTGTTTGTTGCCACAGCTCCCGCACACCCAGAGGCCGTCCTCGGCTTTCATCATCGAGCCGCAGTCGTCGCAGAACTCCATACCACTAGCAGGCCGTCGCGTCAATTAAGCCCCGCGTTTTCAGCCCTCGCCCTCGGACTGGCCGGGTTCGCCGACCGCTTCGCTCGGCAGGTTGTTGTAGACGGCGGCCTCCAGGTCGTCCGCGCTCACGAAGACGTCCTCCGTGGTGCGGCCGAGGACGTCCCCGAAGCGCTCCTCGCCGTCCGCGTACCGGAGGACGACGTCGTCGAACTCCGCGAGCGCGTCCTCGCGGGTCGCGGGGTAGGTGAGCGCGTCGAGTTCGGCGCTGAGTTCGTTGAGTTTGACCTCGCGGGTCATGTCGTGTGGTACCGGGCGTGTGTCCGTAACTGTTCCCCCATGCTGGCGGTCGCCCCAGCGAGCCGGCCGAGGGGTCGCGCCCGACTGGGTCGTCCAGCGTGCCGGAGTCCGAACTGTCAAACCAGCGCAGCCGGAACCGTCTCGTGATGGCCGTCTTCGACACCGACCGGCGCGTCATCGTGCTGGCGCTCGCACGCATGGCGGACGCCGTCGGGAACTCGTTTCTGGTCGTCCTGCTCCCCGCGTACATCGGCGCCCACGGCCGCGTCGACGTCACCGGCTACACCGGACAGTTGACGCTCCTGGGCGTCGACCTGCTCGTCGTCACGCCGTCACTCCTGGTCGGGTTCGTGCTCTCGCTGTTCGGGTTCCTGAACAGCTTCATGCAGCCGTTCACGGGCCGCGCGTCCGACCGCGCGGGCAAACGCAAGGTGTTCATCCTCGCCGGCCTCGCCGTGCTCGGCGCCGCGTCGGGCGCGTACGCGTTCGTCTCCGACTACCGGCTCGTCCTCCTGTTGCGCGCGCTCCAGGGCGTCGGCGCGGCGCTGACGATTCCGTGTACGGTCGCGCTCGTGAACGAACTCGCGACCGCCGGCACGCGCGGCAACAACTTCGGCGTGTTCAACACGTTCCGCCTCATCGGGTTCGGGTTCGGGCCCGTCGTCGCCGGGTTCGTGCTCACGCGCCACGGGTTCGACGCCGCGTTCGCCGTCGCCGTCGCGGGCGCGCTCGTCAGCTTCCTCCTCGTCTACCTGCTGGTCTCCGACCCGAAGGAGACGGAAGCCAGCGCGGGCGAAGACCTCTCGATTGCGGTCCGCGGCGACGACGGCCTGCTCGACCCGGTGTTCGCGCTCGGCGTCGCGACCGTCTGCATGGGCGTCTGCATCGCGCTGTTCGCGACGCTGGAACCGCTCGTCAACGAGCGCCTCGGCCAGGACAACGTCCTGTTCGGCCTGGAGTTCGGGACGGTCGTCATCGCGAACGTCCTCTTCCAGGTGCCAATCGGGCGCGCCAGCGACGCGTACGGCCGCCGGCCGTTCCTCGTCGCGGGGTTCGTGCTGTTGATTCCGTCCACGCTCGCGCAGGGGTACGTGACGACGCCCGCGACGATGATTGCCGCGCGGTTCGCGCAGGGCGTCGCCGTCGCCGCCGTGTTCGCGCCGTCGCTGGCGGTCGCCGGTGACCTCGCGAAGAAGGGGGAGTCCGGGACGACGCTGTCCGTGCTCACGATGGGGTTCGGACTCGGCACCGCGCTCGGCCCGCTCGCGTCCGGGTTCCTCGTCCGGTACGGGTTCGCGGTGCCGTTCACCGTCGGGAGCGCCCTCGCTGCCGGCGCGCTCGTCGTCGTGTACACGCAGGTCGCGGAGACCCTGGGGAGCGCGGCGACGCCGCAGGGCGTCCCGGGCGACTGACCCACCTCATCTTCCGGGTCGCGGCGCTACTCGAAGTCCGGTTCGCGGTCTTCGAGGAACGCTTCCATGCCCTCGCGCTGGTCGTGGCTGCCGAACAGGCCCGCCCACGTCCGCCGCTCGAAGTCCAGGCCGGCGTCCAGGGACGTCTCGTAGCTCTGGTTGATGGCTTCCTTCGCGGCCGAGAGCGCGGTCGCCGGCTGGGCGGCGAGGTCGGCGGCGAGGTCGGCGACGTGGTCGTCGAGTTCGTCGTGCGCGACGACGTCGCCGACGAGGCCTTCCTCGTAGGCGTCCGTGGCGTCCAGGCGGTCGCCGAAGTAGACGAGGCGGCGCGCCGTCTCGTCGTCGACGAGGCGCGGGAGGCGCTGGGTCGCGCCCCACCCGGGAATGATGCCGAGGTCGATTTCGGTCTGCCCGAGGACGGCGTTCTCGCTGGCGACGCGGAGGTCGCAGGCGAGCGCGAGCTCCATCCCGCCGCCGAACGCGTACCCGTTGATGGCGGCGATTGCGGGCGCCGGGAAGTCCTCGATTGCGGACGCGAGGTCGTGGCCGAGGGCGGCGTACTCCTCGGCTTCGACCGGCCCCATGTCCTTCATGTAGGAGATGTCCGCGCCGGCGACGAACGCGTCGTCGCCAGCGCCGGTGAGCACGAGCACGCGTGCGTCCTCGGCTTCCGCCTCGTCCACGGCGTCGTGGAGCGCGTTCAGCGTCGGGACGTTCAGCGCGTTCAGTCGGTCGGGCCGCGTCACGGTGACTGTCGCGACGCCGTCGTCGTCGACGTCCAGTCGGACTGTGTCTGCCATGTGCGTGGAGACGGCGACGGCCGCCAAAACCTTCGGGGGTCTGGCCCGGCCGGGGCTTCGCAAACCCGAAATAGCCCGCGCCAGTAGAGACGCCCATGACCCTCTCCGAGGACGACCGCGAGCGCCTGGCGGACATCGTGGAACTCCAGCCCACGAAGAACGGCGTCCTCCAGGACCGCTGGGGGATGGAAAGCGGGAGCGACGTCCACCAGTACCTCGAGTCCGAACTCCGGGACTACTACTACCGCGACGAGAACAGCCTGATTCGCGCGACCGCTGAGGCCGCCGAACTCGTCGGCGAGGGCGGCGAGGGCGAGGCGGCGCCCGCCGTCCACATGTCCGACAACGAGCGCCGCGTCTTCGAGGTCATCGCGGGGCCGGACGAGCGCGCGGAGAGCGTCGTCTCCGTGCTGCACGCCGTCCGGGACGCCTTCGACGCGCCAGAGGTCGAGGCGGCGGACATCCGGCGCGCGCTCCAGACGCTCAAGCGCAAGGGCATCGTCACCGTCGAACACCGCACCGTCCCGACGTACAAACTCGCCGTGCAGCGCGAGGACGTGAACGTCGAGGAGGACGCCGACGAGCAGGCCGCCGCGTCCTCCGCCTGACGCCCAGGTTTTTCTCCAATTCCGCTCGCTCCGTGGTCGTCACGCCTGCGTGAGGCGGTGGAGGCCGCCGCCGTTCTCGCCGCGCCCGAGAACGTACAGTTCGCCGTCGTGGCGCTGGAACCCGAACAGCTGTGAGAGTTTGCCGGCGTCCGCGTCGGTGACCGGGAGGACGCGCGTCGGCCACATACCCTCGCGCTGCGGGGTCGCCGTGAACAGGCGGCCCTGCGCCTGGAGGTCGCCGAACACGAAGACGCCCTGGAGACCCGGGATGGCCGTGCCGCGGTAGACGTTCCCGGCGATGACGGAGACGCCGTTGACCGCGGCGTCCCCGTGCGGGTACTCGATGACGGGGTCGACGAGGGGTTCGCCGCCCCGAACGTCGTCCGGCGTCTGCGTGGGGCAGTCGTCTGCGCCGTAGCAGTGCGCGCCCTCGCGGACGTTCCAGCCGTAGTTGCCGCCGCGCTCCACCAGGTCGACTTCCTCGTAGCGGCTCTGGCCGACGTCGCCGGCGTAGAGGTCGCTGCCGTCGAACGCGAGCCGCCACGGGTTCCGGAACCCCCACGCGTAGTGCTCGTCGAGGCCCTCGCTCCCGACCAGGGGGTTGTCGTCTGGGACGCGGTACGCCCGGCCGTCCTGTCGGTCGTCGACGTCGATGCGGAGCACGCTCCCGAGGAGGTTCTCCGTGACGTCCTGGCCGTTCCCGCCGTCGACGGCGTCGTACCAGTCGTCGACGTGGCCGGTGCCCTGGTCGCCGCCCGCGCCGCCGTCGCCGACGCCGACGTAGAGGTGGCCGTCCGGCCCGAACGCGAGCGACCCGGCGTTGTGGTTCGCCTGCGGTTGCGGCACCTCCAGGACGGTGCGCTCGGAGTCGCGGCGCGCGGTCTGGCCGTCCTCGCTGACCTGGAACTCCGCGAGGACGAACGTGTGGCTGTAATCGTCGGGCGTCCCCTCGCGGCGCGGCGCCGAGTACCGGACGAACAGCCTGCGGTTCTGCGAAAATTTTGGATGGAGGGCGAGTCCGAGCAGTCCGGTCTCCGCGCCCGTGACGATGTCCCCGCGCAGGTCGAGCAGCGGCGTCGACTGTCGCTGGCCGGCCGCGAGCACGTGGACGACGCCGCGCCGTTCGGCGACGTACTGCAGGTCGGCGTCCGGCGCGAACGCAACGTCCACGGGCACGCCCAGGCCGTCGACGAGCGTTTCGAGCGCCACCGCGTCCGGCCGGCCGTCCGACTGCGTGGTCTTGGTCGCCGTTGATTGCGCGTCGGTGGTCGTGTCGCGTGCTGTCGTCGGGGCCGTCGTCTGTCCGTCGGTCGTATCCCCTGCGCACCCGGCCAGGGCGGCCGCGAGGCCCGTCGCAGCGGCGAGGTACTGCCGGCGGTGCATCGACTGCTACGTGGGTCGCTCACCGGAAAAACGCTGTCCCGGACGCAGTCGACTACCGCTCGCGCTGTCGGCGTTCGTCCAGCACGCGCCGGACGGCCGCACCGGGGCCGCCCTCGATTGGCCACCCCTTCTGTCGCCACGCGGGCGGTTCTGGCTCGTAGTCCGGACACGACCCCGAGCACTCGGCGGCGGTCTGCTCGCGGCCCTTCGCCGCGCAGTACGGCACGTAGCCGTTCGCGGCGCGCTCGACAGTGAAGTGCCGGCAGTCCGGCCGCATCGTGTCCACGTACGACCGCCAGCCGCGCTCGTACGCGCGCTCGGCGATTTCAAGGCGTTTCGCCGCCTTCCAGTCCGCGTCGGCGTACTCGAACGACGCCGGCGACTGGTCGAACTCGCTGTCCGACGGCCGGTCGGTGATGCGCGTCCCCGTCGCCGACGGGTCAAGCGCCCGCGGATGCCACTCGACGGACGCCCCGCCGTCGCCGTCGAACGCCAGAATCCCGGCCTCCACGGGCATCTCCGCGAACAGCGCGCGCTCGCGGCCGCCCGTCGACTGCGTCGCCAGCCACACCTCGTCCGCGAGGCCCAGCGCCACGTCGTACGCTAGCTGGTCGGCGAGCGCGTCCGCCGCCGACGCGTCCAGGTCTGGCTTGTTCTCGATGGCGACGACGCGCTCCACCCAGTCCGGGTACGCCCACTTCCGCCTGAGTTCGACTTTGTTCCCGTTCTTCCTCGTCTCCACGACGCCGCGGTCGCCCGCGCGGTGAACGGCCTCCCGGACGTACCGCCACGGATAGCCCGGGTGCGGGAGCGCGTCCCGGTAGTACTGCCAGTCCTCGGGCGCGTTCCGCACCACGTGCAGGAGGTCGGAGTCCAGTCGCTCGTCGCCGAAGTTCGCGCGCCGGGCGAGCGCGTCCGGGTCGACTTCCACGACCACGGTGTCCCAGCGCCGCCGCTTCGTGCCGAGTTGCCGCGCGACGACGCACGGCCGGTCGCCGTCCTCGGGGTGCCAGTGGCGCTCGGCCCACGCGCAGACGCGGAGTTCGAACGCGAACTCGGAGTCGACCACGGCGGAGATGGGACTACCGAACTACGTACGTCTTTCGGCGTCGAGAAACCGACCGGTGGGAGCGCCGCCGGTCAGGCCTCGAGTTCCTGGTCGAGGAACTCGTGGGCGTCCTCGAGAATCTCCCGGGGACCGTCCTGCGTAATCGTGTTGATGGCCTGCTCGTAGTCGCGCCACTGCAGGTCGCTGTGCTCGTTGGACAGCTCCGCGCTGGCCTCGAAGCTCTTCGCGATGAACAGGTGGACCGTCTTGTGGATGCGGTCGCCGTTCGCCTCGAACACGTAGTCGTAGTCGTCACGGAAGCCGTCGACGAGGCGGAAATCCTCGATGCCGGCTTCCTCCTGTACTTCCCGGATTGCCGTCTGTTGGAGCTCTTCGTCCCCCTCCACGCCGCCCTTCGGGAACTCCCAGTCCCCTGGCCGGCTCTTCAAGAGGAGGTATTCGCGCCGGTCCCGCGTGTCGCGGAACAGAATCGCACCGGCGCTCGTCGCTTCGACCGTCATTGACATTAGGTAGTGGACGACCAGTTAAGAGAATGTCGGAGTGGGTGGCGCGCTGTCACACGCCAGGCCGGCAAACGCACGCTTTTTCACGGAGGAGCGCGTCACTACGTACAGCACCCAGCCATGACCTTCGTAACTAAACTCTCTCTTGAGAGCGGTGACCGCGCCGCCCTCGACGGCGTCGTCTCCGACATCAAGGAGACGTGCCGACGAAAGGGCGCGGAGATGAAAGGCCCACATTCGGACAAGCCAGCGGAGGCGTCCGTCCCCCTGTACAGCCGCCTTGACGGCGAGCAGGACAGCAAGACGGGCGCGTGGTACTACACCGTCTACCGGCGCCGCGTCGAACTGCACGGCCACGACGAACTCGCGCGCTCCATCATGGAGCGGGACTTCCCGGACAGCGTCCACGTCGAAGCCGAACTCGAACAACTGAAGCCCCTGGGCTCCTCGTAACGCACTCGCTGCTGTCTGTTCTATCTGGCGCGCCGAAAAATTCCGGCAGCGACAGCGCTAGAACGCGCTCTCGCCGACCGTCCGCACGTACTCCGCTTCGCCGACGTGGCTCTCGTCGTCGAACTTCGTGACGCGCAGGACGACGCGCTTGTCCAGCAGGTCGTCTGGCGCGTCCGGCAGGCGGAGTTTCGTGTCGCCGACGCGCGCGACGGGCGTCCCCGCCTCCACGCCGGTGACGAACACGGATATCTCGTCGCCCTCCTCGAACGACGGCTTGTTCGTGCGGAACGACCAGCCTTTCGTGTACTTGTCCAGGAGACTCATAGGCGGCCCACCTCCTCTGACTCGCGGTCACTCGTGTACTCCAGTCCGAACCCGGTCAGCGCGGCGAGCAGGAACACGATGACCAGCACCCAGCCGTGGAAGACGTACAGCACGACGTCCGCGGGGTTGACGACCATCGCCTGCGTGAACCAGTCGTACTGACTGGGGAGGTCTTGGATGACTGCGTATCCGACGAGCACGCCGCCAGACCACGGGAAGATGTACCCGAGCGCGGCGGTGTTCGCGTCGAGGATGTTCGCGCGCCGGTAGCCGTTGATGTTGAAGCGTTCGCCGAGGCGCGCGATGTACGGCCCGATGGCGATTTCCGCGGCGGTGTTGATGGTAATCATCGCGTTCACGAGCGCGGTGCCGAACACCATCGTGGTCTCGGCGCGCCGCACGCTCGTCGCGACGGACTCCAGCAGCCAGTCCTGGAGCGCCTGGAAGCCGCCGCCGCGAATCATCACTTGCGCGCCGGCGACGATGAGTAACACGAGCACGATGAGCGGGAAGAAGCCCTGCGCGCCCGCGTAGAGGCTGCCGCCGACGCCCGTCGACCCGGCGTCGACGAGTTCGACGAACGGCAGGCCGGACAGCGACTGCGCGATGGCGAGGTCTTCGGACGCGCGGAACACGACCATGTCCGAGACGGGCGCGAGGCCGAACACGACGTTGAACAGTACCGCGACGATGATGCCCCACGAGATTGCCTCGATGATGTGGCGTCCCGCGACGGCGGTGCCGATGACGACGAGCATCGAGATGAGGTGCAGGAGGCCGGCGGGGTCGCTGCTCTCCGCGAGCAGGTCCGCCTGGCCGGCGACGTCGATGCCGCTCATGCTCGCGCCCGCGACGAGGTAGCCGACGAACGCGATGGCGGCCGCGAGTATCGCGTACTTGAACCGGGACGCGACCACGCCGCCGATGTCGGCGTCCTGCGTGACGGCGCTCACGATGGTGGTGTCGCTGACCGGTGCGAGGTTGTCCCCGAAGACGGCGCCGGAGAGGATGGCACCGAACAGCAACACGGGGTTCGCGCCGATGAGCACGCCCGCCGGGAAGAACAGCGCGGTGAACGCGACTGTCGTCCCGTACCCCGTGCCGATGCCCGTCGCGAGCAGCGCCGCGAGGACGAACGTCGCCGCGGGGAACAGGTTCGCGCCGACGCCGGCGGCCTCGGCGGCCCACACGAGGCCGTCGACGAACCCGCCGACTTGAATCGTCTCCGCGAACATGCCCGCCCACAGCCACGCCACGACGGCGGTGGCCGCGACGCGCCGCGTCATCCCCTCGAAGATGGTGTTCGCGTAACTCTTCCACGACCCCTTGACGAAGAGCATCCCGACGATGAGCGCCACGAGCATCGCGGCGACCAGGCCCGTGGTGTCGCCGATGCGCAGAATCCCGCTCTGCACGATGGCCCACACCACGAAGAAGGCAAGCGGGAACGCGCTCATCCACTTGCCGCCGTAGAACTCGATTTCGGGTTCGCCGGCTGACGCCGCCTCCGTCTCCTCGAGTTCCCGGGAGAAGTCTTCGTTGCTGTCGTCTCCACTGCTCATGTTACCACGTTCAGTCCCTCAATAGACTCGTATAAATAGTTTGGCGGCGAGACGGCTTCTGACACCTTTATTGGTGCTGACAGTCCGTGGACGCGTATGGATACCGAAACACGGCAGCGACTCGTCGCCCTGCGCCGCGACCTCCACCGACACCCCGAGCCGGCGTGGTGTGAGTTCTACACGACGGCGCGCGTCGTCGCGGAGTGTCGCCGCGTCGGCGTCGACGCGCTGCACGTCGGCCGGGACGCCATCGACCCGGACGCGCGCATGGCTGTGCCGGACGACGACACGCTCGCGGAGTGGTATGAGCGCGCGCTGGACGCCGGCGCCGACGAGGCTGTCCTCGAACAACTCGAGGGCGGTCACACGGGCGCCGTCGCCGTCCTCGAACGCGGCGACGGACCGACCGTCGGCCTGCGCGTGGACATCGACGCGCTCCAGATTACGGAGGCCGACAGCGACGACCACTTGCCGGCGCGCGAGGGGTTCCGCTCCGAGAACGAGGGCTACATGCACGCCTGCGGCCACGACGGCCACATCACCGTCGGCATTGGCGTGCTGGAAGCAGTCGCGGCCAGCGACTTCGAGGGGACGCTGAAGGTCTTCTTCCAGCCGGCCGAGGAGCGCGTCGGCGGCGGGAAGGCCGTCGCGGAGAGCGGCCACCTCGACGACGTCGACTACCTGTACGCCGTCCACCTCGGCCTCGACCACCCCACGGGCGAGGTGGTCGCGGGCGTCGACGACTTCCTCGCAGTCAGCCACGTGCTCGCGGAGTTCGAGGGCGAGTCAGCACACGCCGGCGCCCACCCCGAGCAGGGCCGGAACGCCGTGCAGGCGATGGCGACGGCAGTCCAGAACCTGTACGCGATTCCGCGCCACGACGGTGGCGCGACGCGCGTGAACGCGGGGCGCGCGGGCGGCGGCACGGCGACGAACATCATCCCCGAGGAGGCGTTCGTCGAGGGCGAAGTGCGCGGCGAGACGACTGAACTGATGGAGTACATGAAGGAGAAGTCCGAGCGCGTCCTGCACTCGGCCGCCGAAATGCACGACTGCGAGGTCGAACTGTCGACGGAGGGCGAGGCGCCGAGCGCGACCAGCGACCAGGCGCTCGTGGACGTCTTCGCCGCGGAAGCCGAGGGCGTCGACGGCGTCGACCACGTGATGGAGCGCGACGCGCTCGGCGGCAGCGAGGACGCCACCTACCTGATGCAGCGCGTCCAGGACACCGGCGGCCTCGCGTGCTACGTCTGCGTCGGCACCGACCACCCCGGCGGCCACCACACGCCGACGTTCGACGTCGACGAGGACTCGCTGGCCGTCGGCGTCGACTCGCTGACTCGCGCGGTGCGCGCCGTGGCGGCCGACCGGCCCTGAGCGGCCGCTCGAAGCGGTCAACGAACGCTCGAGGAGCGTGGACAGCGGGCCGGCACGCGGCCGGCCACGCAGAACGGACGGGGGGATTGGGGGGAATGAGGGGGTGGGCACTCGGGGCGTGTGACGACGCCTCTGCCCGCGTGCCACTCCACCAACGTCCTACTAAAACCTTCCTCCGAGAGTATCAGCAGCGATAATCAGCTGGTACCAGCGAGCAATCGGGGCGGCGGCCGCGTCGTCAGTACTTGGGGTCGGCGCCCGTGACCGCGTACACGTCGTCCATGATGGCGTCGCGTTCGGCCTGCCAGTCCGCGAGCGCGTCCGGACTGGACGGGTAGTCCTCGTAGTGTTCGAGCAGGCGGTCTGCCTGCTGTTTCGTCTTGTAGAACTCCCAGATGTTCGACCAGTAGCCGAAGGACTTCAGCGCGGTGACGACCTTCAGTTTCAGGCTGAACTCCGCGCTCCCGCCGTACAGCGCTTCGGCGAGTTTCTCGCCGGGGAGCGCCGCGAGCAGGCCCATCAGGTCGTCGACGTCGACGGCCGTCGAGAGGATGTTGTAGACGTCCAGGGCTGCGTACCGCGCGCCGTAGTGGTCCATCACGCGCTCGTTGTACGCCCAGAGCGCGTCCTCGGAGACGTCGCCGTCTTCGATGGCCTCGATGGCCTGCTCTGCTGCGTACTTCCCCGCGTACGCCGCGCCAGCGATACCGCCGCCGGTCGTCGGGTTCACGTGGCCCGCGGCGTCACCGACCGCCATGAACCCTGGTGCGGTCGCGGAGTCGTAGGGCCGGCGCGTCGGCAGCGCCGCGCCGAGTTTGTCCTTCACTTCCGCGCCCTCGAACTCGTCGCGCTGCCGGAGGTCGCGCTTCAGGTCGTCGACCAGTTCCATCGGCTCCTCGTTCATCTGGAAGCCCAGGCCCGCGTTGATTTCCGTGCCCGTCCGCGGGAAGTACCAGAGGTAGCCCGCCGCGCGCTCGGTCGGCTTGAACACGAGCGCGTCGTCCCACTCGACCTCCTCCTCGACCTCGACGATTTCGCGGTACGCCGAACAGAACTGGGAGTACGAGACGTTCGTGTCGAACGTCGCGTCCGAGAAGTCCGTCTTGTCCTGGAGGATGGAGAGCGCGCCCGCCGCGTCGACGGTCACGTCGCCGCGGAACTCGTGGACGCCGCCGCGTCGCTTCCCCTTCACGCCCGTCACGGTGCCGTCGTCGTCCTGCAGGACATCCTGCACGACGACGTCGTAGTAGAAGTCCGCGCCCGCGTCGTCGGCGCCGTCGATGATGCAGCGGCCGTACTCCCAGCGGTCGATGACCGCGAGTTCCCCGGGCACCGGAATCTCCAAGACCGTGTCCTCCTGGGGAATCTCGAAGCGCCCGTGGTCGACGCCCGTGTTCGTGAACGCGGGTTCGAGTCGCTCCTTCGGGATGGCCTCCGGGAACGCGTCCGCGCCCTTCAGGGCGTCGCCGCACGCGATGTGTCCGGCCTCCTCCTCGGACTTCCGCTCGACGACGGCGACGTCGTAGCCGGCGTTGGCCACCGTCGCGGCCGTGTAACAGCCCGCAGTCCCGGCCCCGACGACGACGACGTCGTACTCGTGGGTGGTCATACTCCCGCGTTCGCACCCGCGAGGAAAACTCTTTATGCACCGTTCCGTCGCCCGCGCGACGACACTGCCGGCGGCGACGCCTCACGCGCGGAATCCGTCGCTTCCGCGGGGACACGGCGGAGTAAAGAGTTTTCCCGGTGCCCCGGCAATCCCGAGCCATGACCGAGTACACCGTCGAGTTCGTCGGGACGGGCGAGGAGATTCAGGTCTCCGAGAAGGAGACTGTCCTGTCGGCGTGCATCGAGGAGGGCATCGCGCAGGAGTACTCCTGCCGCGTCGGCATGTGTCTCGCATGCTCCGCCGAAATCGTGGAGGGCGACGTCACCCAGCCCGCCGCCCGCGGCCTCACCGACGAGGAAGCTGAGGACTACGCGCTCACGTGCATGGCGCGCCCGCAGTCCGACCTGAAACTCGACCGCGGCAAGTACCCGCCGAGCATCGAGGCCGACGCCGACGCCCAGCAGCAGGCCGCGGCCGACGACGACTAACGGCGCCGCTCCACGACGACGACCAACGCCGCCACTCCACCGACCACGGCTCTCCGTCTAGTTCTCAGTCGTCCGCGCTCGACACCGCGCAGTTGTTCGGGCCGCGCTCCAGTTCCAGGCTCTCAGCTTCGATTGCCCGCCCACCGAGGTTGATGGCGACGATGTCCCCGTAGTTCGCCGGCCGCGGCGGCAAGTCCGTGGTGAGGCGGTCGACGAACGCCTCGCGAGAGAGGTCGGCGAGTGCCAGGCCCTCGCGGACGTCGGCGAGCGGTCGCGCGAACCCGGAATCGGTGAGTTCCGTGTCGGCGTCGACGTGGCCGGGGAGGACGCGTGCGTCGTCAGGGAACGCGAACACGGTGTCGTGGAGCGTGTCGTACTGGCGCGCGGCGAGGTCGCGGGCGCTGTCGGCGTCTTCGAGGTCTGGGCGGCCGACGCCGTCGAGGAACACGCAGTCCGCGGTCAGGAGGTCGCCGTGCCACGCGAGCACGACGAGTTCGGTCGTGTGGCCGGGCGCGTGGTGGACGGCGAGGTCGCGGTCGCCGACACGGAGCGCGTCGTCGTCCCCGACGAGCGTGGCGTCGTACGCGAGACCGCGCTCGGTCGCGCCCTCGGGGAGCACGCGCTCCGCGCCGGTCTCGTCGGCGAGCGCGCGGACGCCGGAGACGTGGTCGGCGTGGACGTGCGTGTCGATTGCGTACTCGACGCTGACGCCGCGGTCGTCGGCGTCCCGAGCGTACCGCTCGGTCGCGGCGGCGAGCGGGTCGACGACTGCTGCCTCGTCGCCGTCGGTGAGCATGTAGGAGAGACACCCAGAGGACGGGCGCTCATACTGCACGACGCCGTTTCCGAGGTCGTGCGCGACGACGAGGTCGGCCCAGGCCTCCATGCCGCCGGCGAGGTTCACGGCGTCCACGCCCGCCTCGCGGAGCGCGTCCGCGACTTCCGCGCTCGCCTCGCCGACGCCGCAGACTGCGACGATAGGCTCGTCCAGTTCGTCCGGCACGAGGTCGGCGACGTCGCCGGTGACTTGCGCGGACACGAACTCCATGTACGGGAGGTGTGCGGCGGTCACGCCGGGGCCGTCGACGTGCCAGGCCTCGAACTCGTCGCGGTCGCGGACGTCGAGCACGGAGACCCCGCCGCCGCGGACGCGGTCGTAGAGGTCGCGCGCTGAGATGCTGGGAGCGGACACGCGGGGACGTTGGGGCGCCGAGGGCAAAAACTCACGTCCGGGCGCACCGAACGACCGGTATGGACGCAGCCGACTTCCGGGCGCGCGTCGAGACGCAGCGACAGACCGAACTCGACCGCCTCGGCTCCTCGAAGCGCCTGGTCGCGCTCACCGCGGCGCAACTGGACGACGAGACGGTGCTCCGGACGGCGGCGGCCAGCGAGGCCGCGGCGGCCGACCTGTTCGCTGACTGGGCCGACGACGCGACCGGTGCCGCCGCGGAGACGTTCGCGGCGTTCGCCGAACACGAGCGCGACCACTACGAACGCGTGGTCGCTGAACTCGACGACGGCGACGTGGAGGCGGAGTCTGGCGCGCTCCACGACTACCTGTGGGGGTTGGACTCGACGGTCGAGCGCGCGGGCGGCGTGGTCGGCCGCGGCCTCGTCGCGTCGCGCACGCTCACGCAGTTCGTCGGCTACTTCGTGAACCAGGCCAACGAGCAGCGCGCCGACCTCTTCCGCGAGTTGAAGACGGAGACGCAGGCGGACACCGAGACCGCCGTCGGACTGCTCGCGGACGCCGCCGAAGACGATGACGACTGGGAGCGAGCGCGCGACGCCGCCACGGGCGCCGTCGACGCCGCCTACGATGAGTACGTGGACGCCTTAGAGTCGATGGGCGTGAACGCGAAGTCAGTCTGCTGAGCGGGCGGCAGAGCGGCGACGCGTCCGTCCGACTACTTCCCGTTCGAAATCGTGGTGTGCGCGCCGATGAGCGCGCCCGAGAAGTCGATGTTCTCCAGGCGGGTCTGCTCGTCGATGATGGAGTCGCGGACGTCACAGTCCCGCAGCGTCGCCTCCGGGAACACGACGGTGTTGTCGACGCTTGAGTTGATTAGTTCGGCGTCCCCCATGATGTGGACGTTCTCGCCGATAGTGGTGTTCTCGACGGTGGCGTCGTCGCTCACGAGGTTCTCGCCGTCGAGTTTCCAGCGCACCGCGTCCAGATAGGACTCCGGCGTCCCGATGTCGAACCACGCGCCCTCGAACGTGAACGCGTGCACGGACTGCCGCGCCTGCAGCCACTGCATGAACCACCCTGGCTCGTCTGGGTTCTCGCCCTCCGCGAGGTACGTCTCCAGGTCGGGTAGCGTCTCCCGGGGGAACGCGTAGCACGCGATGGAGACGAGCGTGCTCTTGGGGTGTTCGGGTTTCTCCTGGAAGTCCACGACCTCGTCGCCGTCCAAGTCGACGAGGCCGTAGGACTTCGCGCGCTCGAGGCTGCCGACGTCGTACGCTGCGAGCGCGGGCGTCCCCTTTGCCTCGAAGAAGTCCACGAACTCCGCGATGTCGAAGGAGATGAGGTTGTCGCCGGCGACGACCACGAGGTCGTCGTCCACGTTCTCGCGGTCGACCAGTTGGGCGAGCGCGCCGACGACGCCGAACTTCTCGTCCTCCTCGGTGGTGTCTTCGACCGTGAGCGTCGGCTTCTCGAAGTCGCTGTCCGAGAGGTACTCCGCGAAGTCGTCCGCGAACCGCTCGTTCGTGGAGACGTACACCTCGTCGATGCGGTCGTCTGCTTCCAGGTCCGCGAAGATTTCGTCGATGACTGTGGAGTCGCCGACCGGGAGGAACATCTTCGGCCGGTGCTTCGTAATCGGCCAGAGACGCGTGGCGTACCCGCCGGCGAGGACGACGGCCTTCATACCCCGAGCGTACCGCGCGTCCGATAAGGCCTTTTTCATCGAGTCTCGGTGTAGGAGTATGGACGACCAGACCACCCGCGAACGCATGCTGGACGCGCTCCGCGACCGACCGGACACGCCCAGCGGCCTCGCCGAAGAGTTCGGCGTCTCGCGCGGCACCGTCCTGACGCACGTCCGCCACCTCTCCCAGACCCTCGAAGGCACCGACGAGGAACTGCTGGTGAAGCCGCCGGAGTGCCGCGAGTGCGGGTTCGACGACTTCGACGACCCCGTGAACGTGCCGTCGCGGTGTCCGGAGTGCAAGAGCGAGAACATCGAGGAACCGGCGTTCACGGTCGAAGCACTCTGACCGGCGCCGACCGCCCGCGAGACTGTTCGCCTGCGGGGCCGCCCGACCTCGGTCAGAACCCGAGGCGCGCGCCCGGATTCGTCGACAGGTCGACCGGGTCGTCGTCCTCGACGCCGGCCGCCACGAACTCGTAGTCGGCGTCCGCGAGGTAGACGTCGCCGTCCCGCACCTCGACGTCCACGGGGTCGAGTTGGGCGCCCTCGCAGGGGCCGTGCGTGCAGACGCCCGTGTCCTTCTCGAACGTCGCGGCGTGCTTCCGGCAGACGACGTCGCCGTTCCGCACGGGCGCGCCGTCGCCGGTGTCGAGTTTCACGTCCGTCCAGTGCATGCAGTAGTTCAGGAACGACGACACGGTGCCGTCCGAGAGGCGCAGGAGGATGGCTTCGCGTTCCTCGCCGTCGTCGGCGAGCGTGTACAGGAAACTCCCGTCGGCCGGCACCTCCTCGACTGCGGCGAT
>JBDGQF010000396.1:0-24281 GCA_042219255.1 Halobacterium sp.
CGACGTGACAGTCGCCCAACTGCGCTCGTGGAACGCCAGATACAGCCCCACAAAGGTAATTAGAATTGCACACCCGAATAGTTGAATTATTGTCGGGAACCGCCGTTTTAGTTTAGATTCTGGGGTGCCCTGACCAGCCATGCCGCGAAAACATCAGGTGACTTCGTAAAAGGATGGGGCCACAGTTATCACGAATGATTATGTCCGTCGGACTAGACTAGTAGGCCCGTGGGGTGATGGAGCGGCGCTGAACGACTGTCTAAAGCGCTGTCTGTATTTGTCTAAACTGCAGGATGGGAGTCGGGGTTACCGTCCAGCGACCGCTAGAACGTGATGATTTTGTAGTCGTCGTCGACGAGGTCGCGGATGCTGGGGTGGCCGTCGTTGTCGTCGATTTGGACGACGCCGGCGTCCTGGACGGCGTCGCTCACGCCGAACGCGCCAGAACAGTAGTCGCAGGCGGAGGCTTCGTCCTTCACGGACTGGTAGAGGTCGTGGTAGTCGCTGTCCTCGTCTTCGAGTTCCGGAATCCACTGGGTGCCGGCGCCGTCGAAGATGAGTTCGAGTTCGTCCTCGGGGTTGTCCGCGAACTCCTTTGCCGCTTCGAGGCCGTTCACGAGGCGGCCGAGGTTGCTGTGTCCGTCCGTGCCTGCCAGGATGACGATTGCTGCCTTTGTCATTGCACTCCCGTCTACGAGTAGTTACCATAAGTAACCGGTACAAGCGGCGGTTTTCGACGCGGACGCGGCCAGACGGCCGGCCGGACTCCCAGCGGCGCCGTTCAGTGGTGGTGGCCGTGGTCGTGGGCGCCACCGCGACTGAACTGGCCGGCGAACGCGCGGTCGACCACCTCGGGGAGCGCGGGGTGGATGTGGACGGACTCGCGGATGTCTCTGACCGTGCCGGAACCCGCCTTCATCGCGACGACGACCTCCTGAATCAGCGTCGACGCCTCCGGGCCGACGATGTGGCAGCCCAGTATCTCGCCGTCCAGGTCGATGAGCACCTTCACGAAGCCCTCTGCGTGCATCGCGTCGCCGCGCGCCGTGTCCTCGAACGCGTACGTGTTCGTCGCGTAGTCGACGCCCTCCGCCTGCAGGTCGCCCTCGGTCGCGCCGACGCCCGCGACCTCCGGCGACGCGAACACCGCGAACGGCATCGCCGAGTAGTCCACTGGCTCCGGTTCGCGCCCGAAGATGTTGCGCGCGACCGCCTGCGCTTCGTGGTTCGCGCTGTGCTTGAGGAGGTACTCGCCGACGATGTCGCCGAGCGCCCACACGTCCTCGACGTCCGTTTCAAGATGCTCGTCGGTCTCCACGAACCCGGCGTCGTCGGTCTGCACGCCGGTGTTTTCGAGCGCGAGCGTGTCCGTGTTCGGCGTCCGACCGGCCGCCACGAGCAGTTCGTCGCCCGAAATCTCGACCGTCTCGCCGTCCTCGACGCGGCCGCCGCCGTCACCGTACTCGTACTCGGCGGCCTCGACGGTAATCTCGCCGTCGGCCTCGGAGACGCCCGTCACCTCGAACCCGGTGTAGACGTCGAAGCGGTCGTCGTACCGGTCGGTGAACGCCGCGGCGACCTCCTCGTCGGCGTCCGGCAACAGGTTCGGCCGCCGCCCGACGATGGAGACGTCGCTCCCGAACGTCCCGAAGAAGTGCCCGAGTTCCGCGGCGATGTAGCCGCCGCCCACCACGACGAGGTGGTCTGGCGGCGACTCCAACTGGAGCGCCTCCGTGCTCGTGAGATAGTCAACATCCTCGATGCCGTCGATTGGCGGAATCGACGGGCGCGTCCCCGCGGCAACGAGCACGGTGTCCGCGCGGATTTCCGCACCGTCGTCTTCGCCGCCAACGACCTCGACCGCGTGGTCGTCGACGAACCGCGCCTCGCCCTCGTAGAGCGTGTGCCGGTCGGACGACCGCAGGCCGCGGCGAATCGAGTCCGCGTCCTCCTCGACGTCCTCGTTGACCTTCCGGACGATGTCCGCGAACGCCACGTCGTTGACTTCGGCGTCGATGTCGAATTCGCCCGCGCGCTCGATGGTCTCCAGCACGTCGGCGTGGTACAACAGCAGTTTCGACGGGATGCACCCGCGGTTCAGGCACGTCCCGCCCAGCGGCCCCTTCTCTACGACGGCGACGGACTGGCCCTGGTCGGCCGCGACGTTCGCGACGTCCAGCCCAGACCCGGAACCGATGACGAGAAAGTCGAACTCCTCCATACCGGTGTCACGCTCCGGCGTGCAATGAAAGCATCCGCCGCCGCGGTTCCCGCCGGTGCTCCCGACTGTTATCCGGGCGGCGGCCGTGGGGTCTCGTATGTCGTTCGACGACGAGCAGGTCACGACCGTCACGTTCGACTCGTACAGCACGCTCGTAGACGTCGACGCCGCCGAGCGCGCGCTCGCCGACCGCGTGGACGACCCTGAACCGGTGTCGCGGCTCTGGCGGTCGCGGTCGCTGGCGTACACGTTCATCGCGAACTACATCGACGCCTACCAGCCGTTCTACGAGATGAACCGGGACGCGCTCCAGTACGCGCTGGACGTCCACGGCGTCGACGTCTCCACCGAGGAGCGCGACGAGATTCTCGCCGTCTACCACGAACTCGACGTGTTCGACGACGTCCGCGAGGGCATCGAACGGCTCGTGGACGCCGGCTACGACTGTTACGTGGTGTCGAACGGCGACCCCGAGATGCTGTCCTCGATGGTCGAGCACGCCGGCGTCGGCAACCTGCTCGAAGACACGGTTAGCGCGGACGAAGTGGAGACGTTCAAGCCCGCCGCCGAACTGTACCGGCACGCCGCCGCGCGTACGGGCACGCCTATCGACGAGATTGCGCACGTCTCCGCGGGCTGGTTCGACGTCCTCGGCGCGAGGCACGCGGGCATGCAGGGCGTCTGGGTCGACCGCAAGGGCACGCCGCCGGAGCCGTTCGGCGGCGGCCCCGACCTGACCGTCACGGACTTCTTCGGACTCGCGGACGCGCTGGACGCCTGACCACCACGGCCAGAGACCGGCGTCACTCGGACTCCCAGCGCGCGCTGGACGCGCCCGGACGCCGGACCTACCGCACCGTTACTCGTTCTAACTGGTCTCGCCCCTGATTTCGGAAGCTCGGCGTAGAGGCGCTGAAAACCGGATGTAACCGGAATTAATTGGGCTTAATCGACCGTTAGGGCCGACCCCGTTTATCAGTGGTCGGCCGATAGGGACGGATGTCATGAGGCACACGACAATCGTCACGGCGGCGCTGGTCATCGTCGCGATGGCCATCGCACCGCTCGGTGCCGCGGCCGCACCGACCAGTGACGCGACCACCGAGCGCACGGCGTCGGCCGTCGTGCAGGAGAACGAGACGACGACCAACGAGACGAACGTCTCGGCCGGTGAACGCTTGAGCGGCATCGTCGGCGTCCAGCAGGCGGAACTGGGCGGCGAAATCGAGCAGCGCGCGTTCGGCATCCGCATCGCGGAGGCCGCGAGCAACAACTCGAAGGCGAAGGTCGTCAACCAGACGGTCGGCGACCTGAACGAGCGACTCGCGGAACTCCGCGAACAGAAACAGCAGTTGCGCGAGGCGCGCAACAACGGCACGCTCAGCCAGGGCCAGTACGCCGCACGCATGGCGGCACTGAGCGCCGAGACCGAGACCGTCAGTCAGCTCGCCAACAAGACTGAGAACGTCTCCAGGCAGCTGCCCGCGGACGTGCTGGAAGCCAACGGCGTGAACGTCACGGCGATTCAGCAGCTCCAGCTGAACGCCGCGAACATGACCGGTCCCGAGGTCGCGGCAATCGCGCGCTCGATTGCCGGTCCGAAGGCGGGGAACGTCTCGGACGTGGCGCGCGGCCCGCCCGAGAACGTGACTGACGGCGGCCCGCCGGAGAACGCGACCGGCGGCGAGGGCGGTGACGCCGGCGACGCGTCGACCGCCATCCAGCGCGCGCAGGCGGCCGTCGACCGCGCGTCCAGCGCCGTCGACCGCGCGGACAGCCAGGTGACCAACGAGAGCAGCGACGCCGCGGACGCGCTCGCGACCGCGGAGGCACAGCTAGCGGACGCCAAGGAGACGCTCGCGGTGGCCCGCGACGCGATGGACGCCGGCAACGAGTCGAAGGCCAGTGACCTCGCGTCGGACGCCCGCGAACTCGCGGCGTCCGCCGAGGAGAGCGCGCAGACCGCAATCGAGCAGGCGGGCGGCGGCCAGTCCGGCGGTGGCTCGACGACCGGCAGCGACACGACGACTGACGGCACCACGCGGTCCGGCGACGGCTCTACGCAGACGCGGACGACTGGCAGCGGCCGGTAACCGCGCTCTCGCAGTGGCCCGGTGACGGCCACAGCAGTATTGGCGTTGACGCACGACAACTCGAGCACTCTACTACGACAAGGATGTCAGGACACACGACACAGCAGGGACGGAGTGACGGCGACGAATCGAGTCGGCGGACTGCCCGCGGCGTCGGCAGGTACGCGGTGGCCGCGGCGGTGGTCGTCGGCCTGATTGCGGCGGCAGTCGCGCCCGCCGCGGCGGCCCAGGACGGAGACGGCACCGAGCAGGCGCTCGTCGTGGACGTCCACGAGGACGGGTCGGCGACGGTGACGCTGACGCTGACCTACGACCTCACGACGCAGAACGAGACGGAGTCCTTCGAGTCGCTGCGCGGCGACGAGGCCGCGCAGACGGAGTTCCGGGACAGGTTCCGCGACCGGATGGCGTCGGTCGCCGCCGACGCGGAGAACGCGACCGGCCGCGAGATGAGCGTCCGGGACGCCAGCATCTCGCTCGCGACAACCGACAGCGGCGACACCGGCATCGTGAAGCTCTCGGTCGTCTACGAGGGGCTGGCGGCCGCCCAGGACGGCCGCCTGGTGGTGACTGAGCCGTTCGCGAGCGGGTACGTCACGAACAACGCGTTCGTGCTGCGCGCGCCGGACGGCTACGAACTCACGTCGGTGACCCCGGAACCGGCCAGCCGTCAGGCGACCACCGCGGCGTGGAACTCGAACACCGACCTCACGGGGTTCGAGGCCGTGTTCCAGCCGGCGGAGACGACGACCACGGCCGCGCCGACTGAGACGACCGGTGGCGAGTCCGGCGGCGAGTCCGGCGGCGGCGCGCCCGGATTCGGCGTGCTCGCGGCGCTGGCGGCGGCCGGCGCGGCGCTTGCAGTCCGCGCACGCCCGTAGCGACCACGGTCTTCCGCCCGCGAGGGCGGCCGCGTGCTTTTCTGTGTTCTCGTCGCGCGCCGAGCGCCTGCACCGCGTATTCGGCGCCGAACGGGCGACGTAGTGGGGGTCACCCGAACCCCGAGTTATATGGCCCCGCGTGACACACTCCGGAACGATTAGATGACGACCGACGAGACGAGCGTCGGCCCGAGGTCGGTCAGTGAGGCGCTCGAACGCATCGAGGACGCCGCCCGCGACCTCGGCGTGCCGGCGGAGACCACGGAGACGGCGGTGACGGTGTTCCGTCGGCACCGCGACCAGCGCTCTGCCGGCGGGTACGACGTCGAAACGGCCGCTGCGGCCTGCCTGTACGTCGCGTGTAAAGTCGAGCGAATCCCCCGCACGGTCGACGAGGTCGTGGAGGCGACCGGCGCAGACCGCACGCAACTCCTGCGGCGCGCGAAGGAGGTGACGAGCGAACTCGGTATCGACCTCTCCGGGTTCGCGGACGCCAGCCAGTACGTCGACCGGTACGCGGACGAACTCGGGCTACCGCGGCCCGTCGCGGAGCGCGCGCGAGAGGTCGTCGCGCAGTGCGAGGACGCCGGCATCGCGGGCGGGAAGTCGCCGAGCGGGTGGGCGGCCGCCGCCATCTACAACGCTGCAGTGGAGGCGGACATGGACGTCCGCCAGGACACGCTCACCGATCTCGCGGACGTCACGCACGTCACCATCCGGAACCGGTATAAGGAGCAACGGGAGGTGTTGCGCGAGCGGAACCCGCCGCCGGAGACGGCGATAGCGGCCGTGGACTGGTACTGCGAGTATTTGCCGGCGTCCGAGTACGTCGCGTCCAGCGCGAAAGAACTCCTCAGGGACGCAGACGGCGAGTACGACGTGGACGACGACGCGGCGGCGTGGGCGGCCGCCGCGCTCCGCGTCGCCGGCGAGCGCGCGGGCGCGTCAATCGGTATGAAGGCGTTGAAGACGCCCGCTGGCTGTTCGTCCTCGGACATCCACGAGCGCGCCAGCGACCTCGAGGCGCTGTAATCAGAGGGCGCGGCCGGCCGTCAAGAATCCTCGGCCAGGACGGGGATGAACTCGCGCTGCTCGGCGAGAATCTCGGGGTCGAGGGCGGCGGTCAGCGTGCGCTCGTCGCGGTTGAGCGCGTGACTGACGGCGCCGTCCGGCCGGACGACGGCCGAGCGGCCGGCGTACGTCACCGTCTCGGAGTCAGGGAGGTCGCGTTTGCCGGTGCGGCCGCAGCCGACGACCCAGCGCACGCCGTCGAGGGCGCGGGCGCGCAGGAGGAGTCGCCAGTTCTCGCTGTACGGGCCGGGCCACGCGCCGACAACGAGGAGGGCGTCGACGCCGCGCTCGGCGAAGTCGTGGCTGACGTCCACGAAGTTCAGGTCGTAGCAGGTGACGACGCCCGCCTCGCCGATGGGCGTCTGGACGGTGACGGCGTCGTCGCCCGCGGCGAGGACGTCGCTCTCGCCCGCCCAGAGGTTGCGCTTTCGGTAGTACGTCCGGTCGCCGTCCGGCGTCGCGTAGACGACGGTGTTGTAGTAGTCGTCGTCGGCGTCCTCCACGAAGCCGGCGAGGACGGCGACGCCGTAGTCCTCGGCGTACGTCGCGACGCGGTCGAGTTCGGCGCCGTCGCGGTCGAGCGCGGCGTCATAGACGCGCTCGTCGGCGACGAACCCGGTGAGTGCGTACTCGGGGAACAGCGCGACGTCCACGGCGTCGTCGAGTCCGGCGAGGCGCTCGCCGACGGTGGCGAGGTTCGCTGCGGGCGCGAGGTCGGCGACGTCGGTCTGGCAGGCGGCGACGGTAGGGGTTGGCACGCCAGTGTGTCGGCGGGCGGCGACGAAAAAGCCGGCGAACAGACTTTATCCGGTTTTGAGTAAACTCTTTATCGGTGGCGTGTGAACGGTCGTGCTATGGGACAAGAGGCCATGCGTCGCCGCGAGCGACTCTACGTCGGCGGCGAGTGGGTCGCGGGGCCGGACACCTTCCCCGTCACCGACCTCGCCGACGGCGGGACGTTCGCAGAGGTCGCAGCGGCGGACAGACACCAGGCCGACCGCGCGCTCGCCGCCGCGGCGGCCGCGGAGCCGACGCTGCGAGAGACCACGGTACCGGAGCGCTGCGAGTGGCTGCAGGCAATCGCGGACGGGCTCCGCGACCGGAAGTCCGAACTCGCGGAAGTCGTCGTGCGGGAGGCCGGGAAGCCGATTTCGAGCGCGCGCGGCGAGGTCGACAGCGCCGCCGAGCGCTTCGAGCGCGCCATCGAGGAGGCCCGCCACCTGAAGGGCGAGTACCGCCAGGGCACGACCAGCGGCCACGACGGCTGGGAGGCCATCGTGAAGCCGGAGCCCATCGGGACTGTGCTCTGCATCACGCCGTACAACTATCCGCTCGCGACGACGGCGCTGCAGGTCGCGCCCGCGCTCGCCGCGGGGAACGCCGTCGTCCTCAAGCCCGCGAGCAAGACGCCGGTGAGCGCCGGCATCCTCGCGGAAATCGTCGCCGAAGCCGGCCTGCCGGACGGCGCGTTCAACTTCGTGCCCGGGAGGGCGAGCGAAATCGGCGACGAACTCGCTGGCGACGACCGCGTGAACGCCATCGCGATGACGGGGTCGTCGGGCGCCGGCAAGCACGTCGCCCGCGAGTCCGGGATGGTGAACCTCCACATGGAACTCGGCGGGAACGCGCCCGCCGTCGTCTTCGAGGACGCCGACCTCGCGGACGCCTCCGCGGCGGCCGCAAAGGGGTCGCTGAAGTACGCCGGCCAGCGCTGTTCGGCCGTCTCGCGCGTGCTCGCCCACGAGTCCGTCCACGACGACCTGGTCGACCGCATCGAGGCGGACATGGGCGACTGGGTGCAGGGCGACCTCTTCGAGGAGGACACCGACCTCGGCCCGCTCATCAGCGCCGACCAGGCGGACTGGGTGGAGGAACTCGTCGAGGACGCCCTCGACCGCGGCGCGACGCTCGTCGAGGGTGGCGACCGCTACGAGGCCGCCGAGGGCGTCCACGTCTTCGAACCGACGCTGCTCGCGGACGTCCCCAAGGACGCGCGCATCGTGAACGAAGAGCAGTTCGGGCCGGTCTGCGCCGTCACGTCCTTCGAGGACGACGCGGAGGCACTGGAAATCGCGAACGGCCCCGACCTCGCGCTGGACGCGTGCGTGTTCACGGCGGACTACGACCGTGCGATGACGATGGCCGAACGCGTCGACGCGGGCGCCGTCCGCATCAACGGCGCGCCGAGCCACGGCCTCGGCGACATCCCGTTCGGCGGGAACGAGGACTCCGGCATCGGTCGCGAGGGCCTCGACAAGACCATCGAGGAGTTCGTCCGCGAGAAGTCCATCATCCTCTGAGTCCGGCTACGCTGTTTCTGTCGCGTCCGCGGCCGTCTCGCTGTGGCGCGCGGCGAGCGCGGCGGCACCGCCCACGAGCACGAACCCGCCAGCGGCGGCGAACGCGACGAGGTACCCGGTCTGGGCAGCGAGCACGCCGCCGAGGACGCTGCCGAGCGCCGTGCCGAGACCGCCGAGCGCGGCGTACGCGCCGAGGGCGTCCCCGCGGATTGCGGGTGGCGCGAGCCGCGCGACCACGCTCGTGCCGGCGACGGCGACGGCCGCCCACGTCAGGCCGAGCACGACGAACAGCGCGACGAACCCGGGGAACGCGAGCGCGCCGAGCAGCGTCACGAACGCGACGGCGGGGAACAGGAGGACGCGCACGGCGAGCGCGGCCTGCAGGACGGCCTGTGGGGTGCGTTCGGCGGCGAGCGCGCCGACGCGGCCGTACGCGGCGGCCGAGGCGGCGCTGGACACGACGAACAGCGCGAACACGCGGTCGGTCGGCAGGTCGAGCGCGCTCGCGAGGTACGCTGGCAGCGGCCCGAAGAACGTCGCGAACCCGGTGAAGAACAGCGCGGCGGCCGCGAGGAAGCCGGCGAGCGCGGGCGTGAGGCGGGCGGCGAGCGCGCGCGGGTGGAGGCGGCGCAGCGCCCAGAACGCGCGCAGGCCGGAGAACGGCGCGAGGCGGAGGCCGCGGCCGGCGCCGCGCTGGAGGCCCTCGATGGCGGTGCTGGCGCGGCCGAACCGCGCGTACGAGACGTCCGGTCGGCCGGGCAGCCAGTACCACGCCAGCAGCGTCGCGAGCGCACACGCGGCGGCCGACACGTAGAAGAACCACCGCTGGGCGGTGACCGGCGCGGTAATCCTGGTGGCGACGGCCGTCCACGCGGCGCCGGCGACGAGGCCGGCGAGCCAGCCGTACCCCTGCCAGCTGTTCAGCACGCCGATGCGGCGGTCCCACTCGCTGTCCGGGTGGCCGGAGACGACGAGAAGCGCGAGCACGGGCGCGGCGGCGGCGACGGCGAACACGAGCGCTGCGTTCGCTGCGACGACGGCGGGCAGCGAGTCCGCCAGCGGGAGCGCGACGAACGCCAGCGCCGAGAGGCTGAGGCTCACGAGGAGGAACGGCCGGTAGCGGCCGGTCTTGGTGGCGAGGCGGCCCCAGAGGAGCGCGCCGGGGATGCCGGCGAACGCGGCGGTGGCGGCGACGACGGAGACGACGAACGCGCCCGCGCCGAGTTCGATGGCGTACAGTGGCACGAGCACCGACGCCGCGCCGACGGCGGCGTACCCGAGACTCCACGCGACGAGCCAGCGGTCGCCGTAGTCTGTCACGCGTCCACCGTCTCGCGCGCCACGCATAGCACTTACGCGAGGAACAGCAGCGGCGTCATCGCGAGCGCGCCGAGCAGGAGGCCGGCGAGCAGTTCCTTCGCGCCGTCGTGCGGGAGGTCGCGGCCGAGGCGGCGCGCCTCCGGGATGAACTCGCTGAACACGAGGTAGACCATCGCGCCGCCGGCGAACCCGTAGCCGACGGGGAGGAGGGTGCGGGCTAGTTGGACGAACGCGTACGCGAGCACGGCGCCGATTGGCTGGGGGACGCTCGTGAAGACGGCGACGCCGACGAGTTTCCAGCGGCGCGCGCCGTGCTGGTGGAGCGGAATCGACACCGCCAGTCCCTCGGGGACGTTGTGGACGGAGATGGCGATGGTCATGAAGACGGCGAGCAGGGGGACGGAGAACCCGAGGACTGGGTAGCCGCCTTCGAGTCCGAGTTCGGCGAAGGAGACGCCGACGGCGACGCCCTCGGGGAACGAGTGGACGGTGAGGACGCCGGCGATGAGGACGAGTTTCTCGAAGTCGGCTTGCGCAATCTCCCGTGGCGCGAACTCGTGGTGGGCGACGGCGCGGCGTGCGGCGAGCACGAGCAGGACGCCGACGGCGGCGCCGACCGCGACTTCTATCGGCGTGCCGTAGTGGAGGCCTTCGCGGAACAGCCCGAACACGGACGCGGCGAGCATAATGCCCGACGCGAGCCCCCAGAGGCCGACGCGCCACCGGACGCTGACGTCGTCCACGAAGAAGAACGGGAGCGCGCCGAGTCCGGTGGCGAGGTCCGTCAGGAGGCCCGCGAGGAATACGAACGCTAGCGCGCCGACGACGTCCATGCGGGGCGGTAGGCGCGACGGCCGAAAGAAGGGTTCGGCCCGCGCGTCCGGGGCGGCGTCCGGCGGGTGAGACCGCGGGCTTGATGGCGGTCGGCGGGCAGCCACCAGGTATGGACGAGCAAGCGCGCGTCGCGGCGTTCCTGGACGACCACGACCTCCACGCGCCGCCGGAGCACCGCGTCCTCGACCTCGCCAGCGAGGTCGGCGAACTCGCGAAGGACGTCAACAAGTCCACCGACTACGGCGCGACGGGCGGCGCGGACGTCGAGCGCGACGAACTCGGCGACGCGCTGTTCTGCGTGCTGGCGCTCGCGGACGAACTGGACTACGACGCGGGGGCGGCACTCGAGGAGGCGCTGGAGAAGTACGGCGAGCGCATCGCGGAGTCCGGTGGCGCCGGCTCCGGCGAGTAGCCGCCAGTCGGTGGGTCGGTCGCGCCGGCGACGGTCCTCGTCGTGTGAGTGCCGCAACCGGATTTATCACCCGGGCGCGCGTCGGTCCGCGTGGAAATGGACGCCGACGAATCAGGGCTGTTCGCGCCCGACCGCGTGGCCGTCGTCGGCGCGACGGAGCGCGAGGGCTCCATCGGTCGCGCCATCGTGACGAACCTCGCGGACTTCGACGGGGACGTCGTCGCTGTCAACCCCAAGCGGGACAGCGTTCTCGGCTACGACTGTTACCCGGACGTCGGGAGCGTCCCAGACCCAGTCGACCTCGCGGTGGTCGTCGTGCCGCCGTCCGTGGCCATCGACGCCGTCCGGGACGCCGGCGAATCGGGCGTCGAGAACGTCGTCGTCATCACGGCGGGGTTCAGCGAGACCGGCAGCGAGGGCGCGCGGCGCGAGCAGGAACTCGCCGCCGTCGCCGACGAGTACGACCTGAACCTGGTCGGGCCGAACAGCCTCGGCGTGCTCTCGACGCCGAAGGGACTGAACGCGACGTTCGGGCCGTCGAACGCGCTCCCGGGCAGCCTCTCGTTCATGAGTCAGTCTGGCGCGTTCATCACGGCCGTCCTGGACTGGGCGAACGACCAGGGCATCGGCTTCAAGGACGTCGTCAGCCTCGGGAACAAGGCCGTCCTCGACGAGACGGACTTCCTGGAGTTCTGGCGCGACGACCTGCAGACGGACGTCGTGCTCGGCTACCTGGAGGGCATCGAGGACGGCCGCGAGTTCATCGACACCGCGCGCGAGGCGACCCAGGAGACGCCGGCCGTCGTCGTGAAGTCCGGCCGCACCGAGGCGGGCGCGCAGGCGGCGTCCTCGCACACGGGCACCATCGCCGGCAGCGAGGCCGCCTACGAGGCCGGCTTCGAGCAGGCGGGCGTGGTGCGCGCGGAGAACGTCCAGGAGCTGTTCGACTTCTCGCGCGCGCTCGACGGCCTGCCGCTGCCGGAGAACGAACGGGTCGCCGTCGTGACGAACGCGGGCGGCCCGGGCGTGATGGCGACGGACGCCGTCGGCGACTCGCGGCTCTCCATGGCGTCATTCACGGACGGCACGCTGGACGCGCTCCGGGAGTCGATGCCCGAGGAGGCGAACGTCTACAACCCCGTGGACGTCATCGGTGACGCCGACGTCGAGCGCTTCGAGACGGCCGTCGACACCGTGCTCGCCGACGAGAACGTCGGCTGTGCGGTCGTCGTGTCCGCACCCACCGCCGTCCTCGACTTCGCGGAACTCGCCGAGGTGGTCGCCGACCGGCAGGCCGAGTACGGCAAGCCGGTGGTCGCGTGCCTGATGGGCGGCGAGCGCACCGGCGACGCCGAGGACGTGCTCCGTGACGCCGGGATTCCGAACTACTTCGACCCGGCGCGCGCCGTCGGTAGCCTCGACGCGCTCGCCGTCCAGCGCGCCGTCGAGGCCCGCGAGTACGAGGAACCAACCGAGTTCGACGTCGACCGGGACGCAGCCCGCGAGATTCTCGAAGCGGCCGCCGACCGGGACGACCGGCGCCTCGGCGTCGAAGCGATGAACCTCCTGGACGCGTACGGCATCCCGACGCCCGAGGGCGAAGTCGTCGACGACCCCACGGACGCAGAGCGCGTCGCCGGCCGCATCGACGGCGACGTCGTCATGAAAATCGTCAGCCCGGACATCCTCCACAAGTCCGACATCGGCGGCGTGAAAGTCGGCGTCCCCACGAACGAAGTGCGGGACGCCTACGAAGACCTGGTGACGCGCGCCAGGAACTACCAGCCGGACGCGACGATTCTCGGCGTCCAGGTGCAGGAACTCGTGGACACCGGAGCGGGCACGGAGACCATCCTCGGGATGAACCGCGACCCCCAGTTCGGGCCGCTCGTCCTCTTCGGTCTCGGCGGCATCTTCGTCGAAGTCCTTGAGGACACGAGCGTGCGCGTCGCCCCCGTCTCCGGCCGCGAGGCCGAGGCGATGATTGACGACCTGGACTCCGCGCCGCTGTTGCGCGGCGCGCGCGGCCGCACACCCGCAGACGAGGCTGCCGTCACGGAGGCGATACAGCGGCTCAGCCAACTGGTCACCGACTTCCCCGCGATACTGGAACTGGACGTCAACCCACTGCTGGCGACCGGCGACGGCGTGCGGGCGCTGGACGTCCGGCTCACCATCGACCCCGAACAGCTATGAACACGCTACTGGTCACATCGACGGACGCAGGCACCGGGAAGACCGCCGTCTCGCTGGCGCTGGCGCGACTCGCCGTCGCGCGCGACAGCGAGGTCGGCTACATGAAACCGAAGGGCACGCGCCTCCAGAGCAACGTCGGGAAAACGCTGGACACCGACCCGATGCTCGCGCGCGAACTGCTCGGCCTGGACGCCGAGATGCACGAGATGGAGCCGGTCGTCTACTCGCCGACGTTCGTGGAGGGCGCCATCCGCGGCCGCGAAGACCCCGCGGAACTGAAGACGCGCGTCCGCGAGGCGTTCGAAGGGCTCGCCGCCGGCAAAGACCTGATGGTGGTGGAGGGCGCGGACAAGCCCTCGACCGGCGGCATCGTCGACCTGACGGACGCGGACGTCGCGGAACTCCTGGACGCCGACGTGGTCGTGGTCGCGCGGTACGACGAACCGGGCGACGTGGACGACGTGCTCGCGGCCGTCGAGGGTCTCGGCGACCGGTGCGCAGGCGTCGTGTTCAACGCCGTCTCCGACGCCGCCTACGACGACGTGGAGACGGACGTCGCGCCGTTCCTCGGCGGCCGCGACGTCCCAGTCCTCGGCGTGCTGCCGCGCGTCCCCGAGCTCGCGGGCGTGACGGTCGGCGACCTGGCCGCCGACCTCGGCGCGGACGTCCTCACGGACGGCGGCGAGGAGAACCTGGTCGAGCGGTTCCTCGTCGGCGCGATGAGCGGCGAGGCCGCGCTCAGTCACTTCCGGCGCACGAAGGACGCCGCGGTCATCACGGGCGGCGACCGGGCGGACGTCCAGACCGCCGCACTGGACGCCCCAGGGGTCACGTGCCTCGTGCTGACTGGCGGCCACAGGCCCTCGGGCGCGATACTCGGGAAGGCCTCGGAGAAGGGCGTGCCGGTGTTGTCCGTGCAGTCGGACACGCTCACGGCCGTCGAGCGCGCCGAAGAACTGGTGCGCGGCGGGCGCGTGCGGGACGAACGCACCGTCGACCGCATGCAGGAACTCCTCCACGACCACGCGGACGTGGACGCGCTCCTGGACTGACGCGGCTACACGAGCGCGTCCGGTTTCACCCAGACGACGAACCGGTCGTCGCGGCGGATGACGCCGCGGGACGTCTCCGAGGCCGCGGACTCGTCGACGTCGTCCGGGTCGGCGGACTCGACCTCGTGGACGTCGTCGACGAGGAGGCCGGTGGCGTCGTGCTCGGAGAGGACGACGATGCGTTTGCCGTCGGCGGTGCCGTCGACGCCGAGTTTCACGCGCGGGTCGACGACCGTCGTCGTCTCGCCGCGCAGGTCGACGACGCCCACCACGTGCGCGTCCGCGTTCGGAATCTGGGTGACGTCCTCGGTGGCGTCGACGATTTCGTCGACGTGCGCGATGTCGATGCAGTAGCGGTCGCCGTCCAGCGAAAACTCCAGCACGTCCGTCGCTCCTGTCATACCGCCGTGTCTGCCGTCGACCGGATTAAGCGTTTGGACTGCGTCAGCCCCCAAAATCCCGGGACGGTGACATCACGCGGCGCGTTGTTTGCCGTCGCCCACTCCTGGTTGGCTCTTCCGACCGGGCCCCCTCGACTGCCGGAGCGCGAATTCCGGCGGCACTCAGGAGGGCGTCTCGAGGCAATGGGACTATTTTGCAACCGAAACCCTGTCCGGCCGCGGCCCGCAGACACCCGTCGACACACCGAATAGAATGTTCCCGTACTGACTGGAATCGGCCGAGTCGCCCGCGTTCCCGCCCTCACTGACACGACGACCCCGACAGTCTTTTTTCCCTCGGTGTATATCGTCTTCTCGATGGACCCGGTGGAAGTGTTGCGGGTGCTCGGCAACAAGTACAACGCCGAGATTCTCGAGGCAACCCACGCGCCGAAATCAGCGCAGGAACTCAGCGAGGAACTCGACATCCCCATCGCCACGAGCTACCGCCGCATCGAGGAACTCAGCGAACACGACCTCCTCAAACTTGAAGGCAAGGAGCTCTCCGACGAAGGGCGCCGCACCAAAGTCTACCGGCGACAAGTGGACGAACTCACCGTCAAGTTCGGCGTCGACGAGACGACAATCGAGACCCAGGAACGCACGGAAGCGAAGAACGCGCTCGTCGACGTCTGGAGCGACCTCCGCTCCGAACAGTAACCCCACACACCCACTGCGTCCGGGGGTTGCCGTCGCCTCGATTCTCCGAGATAATAATCACGGGGACACCTTTATACGGAGACTCGGGGACGTGAATACGAGCGACGGAGACAATGCGCCCTATCGAAGCAATCTACCTCGTATTCAGTGGCACACTCGCTGCCGCCGGCCTCAGCCTGGTCGCGTTCGCCGCCCGCGCCTACCGGGACACGGGCCGACACTCGATGATGCATCTCACGGTCGGGTTCGGCTTCGTCGTCACCGCCGCCATCGGGACGACAGTCGTCGCGTTCTTCACCGACTTCGAACACACCCGGACGCTACTGACAGCAAACTACGTCGTCACCACTGCCGGCTACATCTTCGTGATGTACAGCCTCGTCACGCCCGACTGACACTCCCACGAGCGGCTACGAGAACTTCGACTTCACGCGGTCGAACAGTTTCACGCGGCGCTTGGACGCCTCGCCGTCCGCGTCCAGGCCTGCTTCCTCGATGAGGTCTTCCAGCGGAATCTCGTACACCGGGCCGTCCTCTGTCGGCGCCGCTTCCGCTTCCGGTTCGGCCTCGGTCTCACCGGTCTCCGGGTCGACCCACTCGAACCCCGTCGGCTCCGGCTCCGGCGCCGCCGGCTCGAGGCCGACGCTGTCCGCGAGCTTCGCGGCGAGCCGGTCGTACGCGCGCGCCGCCGGACTCTCCGGCTTCAACGCGACCACCGGCCGGCCCTTCCGCACCGCGAGCTTCACGTTCTCGTCGTGGGGCACGCTCACCGTCACCGCGTCCGTCGTCCCCAGCGCCGCCGCGATACCCTCCACGTCGTCGAACCCGCCGTCGCCCGTCCGCGTGAACACCGCGCCGACCACGGGCTTGTCGAGTTTCCCGACGAGCTGGCCGGTCTTCGTCGCGTCCGTCAACGAGTTCAACTCCGCCGTCGTCACCAGGAGCACGCCGTCCGCGACGCTCATCGCCATCGCGATGTCGTAACTCAGGCCCGCGCCCGCGTCCAGCAACACCACGTCGTTGTCCGAGCGCAAGTACTCCACCACGCGGTGCAGGGACTTCGCGTCCGCCTCCGCGAACTGTTCGAGTTCAGTCGACCCCGGAACGAGCGTGAGGCCGTTCGACTCGTAGGTGGCGTCCGCTGGCGACGCGTCGCCAGCGAGCACGTCGTGCAGCGTCGCGTCGGCGTCCACGCCCAGCAACCCGGCGAGGTTCGCCATCCCGAGGTCGACGTCCACCACGGCGACGTCGAACCCGTCGTCGGCGAGCGCCACGCCGAGGTTCGCCGTGGTCGTCGACTTCCCGACGCCACCCTTCCCGCTGGCGACGGCGAACACGTACCCGTCGCCTCCGGCCTCGTTCATCGTGACGCACGTAACCGACACCAGCACATAAGTGTGGCCCCCGGGGACCGCCAGCGCGCGCCCGCGCTCAGACCGACAGCAGCGACGACACCAACCGCAGCGTCAGCGAGCCGATGACCGACGAAATCCACGTCAACACGACGAAGTGGATGTACGAGTTCACCTTGTGGCCGCCGTCCACGACGCGAATCATCAGCGACGACAACAGGGCGTTCACCAGCACCGTGATGACGAGCAAGTACTCGATGAGCTGGATGTCGTACACCTCGGTGTTGATGATGCTGCCGACCTCGAACGCCGGGTTCGAGAAGTTCAACCCCAGGCCCGAGATGACGTCGACGATGCCCAGCCCGATGAAGAACGCGAACGTCGCCGCCGCCGTGATGCCGTACAGGACGCCCACCATCGTCGCCACCGCCTGGTTGCGGCGCTGGCGCAACTGCATGACCTCGCTCATGTTCCCCGAGATGAGGTTGCCGAGGTGCTGTGGGTCGCCGCCCATCTGGCGGCCGATGAGGTACATCTCGCTGAACTTCTGGATGAGGTAGGAGTGCGCGTCCGCGGTGAAGTACCGCCACGCCTTCGCCGCGTCGATGCGGAGGTTCAGTCGCTTGTAGAGGTCGTCGATGAGCTCCGTCAGCGCGCCGAACTCCTTCGTCCGCAGCGTCTCCAGCACGCGCGTCGTCGTCGTCTGGCGCGCCGTCTCGCTCGCGCCGAGTGCGCGGATGAAGCTCGTGAACGAGTCGTCGCGGTCTTTCACGCGCTCCTCTTCCGCGCGCGCGACGAACCCAGGGATGAGCAGCGGCGTCGTCGGCACGGCCGCGTACAGCGGCAGCGGAACCGATTTCGGGTCGATGCCCGTCCACCCCATCAACACCGCGAGCACGCCGACGATGAGCACAAATGACAGGCCGACGCCCACGACGACGGCGACCCGCAGCCGCCACTCCGTGTTCGTCGTGGTGTCGTCGGGAAAGTACCACAGCGGGTCGCTCGGCGCGAGCGTGTAGATGGCGTACAGGAACCCAAGCTGGATGAACGAGTACAGGACGACGATAGACGACACCGTCATCGTCGGGTTCGTCCCCGACAGAATCGGGAGGACGGTCGCGAACACGAGCGCGAACGTCACGGACAGCACCATCGACAGGTAGAGGTCTTTCATCACCTGGAGGTTCTCCAGTTGCCCCTCGTACACCGTCGCGTAGTTCCGGATGATGGCGTCCTGCTCGGACGTCAAGTACGCCTCCAGGCTCTGCCCCGAATTGATGGTGTAGGCGAGGCGGTCGAGGAAGTCCGCGACCAGGTCGCTGGGCACCTTGTTCGCGCGCATCCGGCACGCGTCGTCGAGGCTCTGATTCCACGCGTCGATGAGTTGCACGATGCGCCGCGCCTCCTCCGCCAGCGGCCCGTACTCTTCCTCCTGGCCGATGCGGCGGAACACCTCCACGCGGTCGATGTTCGTCGTCGCGAGAATCGTCATGTGCGTCACGAACAAGTGGAACCGGTTCTCCATGCGCGTCTTCCGCTGGTCTTGCTTGATTTTCGGGTAGAGGACGGCAGTGACGAGCGCGAGCGCGCCCAGCATCGGCACCGGCACCGCCACGAACATCGGCAGGTCGACGAACACCACGGTGATGATGGTCGCCACCAGGAACACCAGCGCCGGCACGACAATCAACAGCGCGTACGTGAACGCCGGCATCGACATCCGCCGGTAGGACTCCACCACGGAGTCCACCAGGTCGCCGAGTTCCAGGTCTTCTAGCTTCGTCGTCTCCGGCCCGGCCGGTTCAGCGTCGATGTCCTCCGCGGACATACTAGAATCCGCGCGTGATGGTGAACGGCAGGCCCTCGATGCCGTCGCGCTGGAAGGACGCGATGGCGTCGTTGAACTCGTGGTACCCGATCAAGTCCTCCTGGATGATGCGTTCGATGATGTCCGCGCGGAAGTCCATCTCGTCGTAGATTTCCCGCGTGTCCGCGTACCCCAGCAGCGTCGCAATCTGCTCCTCGAGCACGTAGGAGTTGTTCCGGCCCTGGAAGACGATTTCGTCCTCCACTGGGTCCCAGTAGAACGCCTGCCGCGTCACCACACCGCCCATCTCCTTGGAGTACCCCTCGATTTCCTGGACGGACGTCACGCGGCGCAGGACGTCGTCGCCCTGCTTCACGCGGTTCTGGAACAGCGCCACGTCCGCGTTGTCCATGAACGTCTCCGGGACGTTGATGGGTTCCCCAGTGAAGCGCTGAATCATCGAGACGATGTCGCTGGCGTGGAACGTCAACATCACGGGGTGGCCGGTCTGGGCCGCCTGGAACGCCATCCGGCCCTCCGCGCCACGCACCTCACCGACGATGATGTAGTCGGGGCGCGAACGCAGCGCGGCCGCGACCAGGTCGAACATGTCCACGTCCGCGGAGTTCTCACCCTGGCCCTCCCGGGTCAACAGCTGCTGCCAGGTGTCGTGTGGCGGCAGCACTTCGGCGGTGTCCTCCGCGGTGTAAATCTTCGAGTCCCGCGGAATGAACGCCATGATGGAGTTCAGCGTCGTCGTCTTCCCGGACGCCGTCTCCCCGACCACGAACACCGTCTGCTCGTTCTCCAGGCACAGCCAGAGGTACGCCGCCAGTTCCGGCGACAGCGTCCCCCACTTCGTAATCTGGCCGACGGACAGCGGCACCTCGTCGCCCTGACGGATGGTGAGCGACGGCCCCTTCAGGGAGACGTCGTCGCTGTAAATGATGTTGATACGCGACCCGTCCGGCAGCGTCGAGTCAACGATGGGGTCGGAGTCAGACACCGGGTCGCCCATCCGCTCGCCCATGTTCCGCAGCCAGCCGTCGAACTCCTGCTGGGTGCCGAAGTCAACTGTGGTCTCCAGCATCCCGAAGGTCCCGTGGTCGACGTAACAGCCGCTCGGCCCGATGACGTGAATGTCCTCGTTGTACGGGTCGCGCATCACCGGTTCCAGCGGCCCGAACCCGACGATGTCCCGGTTCAACTGGTAGCGAATGTTCTCGTACGTCGTCTCCGTCACCGGGATGCGGCCGAACCCGAACGCCTCCTCCAGCGCCTCCCGCATGATGGGGACTGCGGCGCGGAACTGCTGGGCGAAGTTCTGTGGCGCGGACGCCACGCGGCGCGCGCCCGCCTTCACTTGCTGGCTGGAGAGGTCGCCAGAGTCCATCGACATCTGGCCGCGCTCGTCGCTGACCATCGTGTCCGCGACGCTCGACGCGTCGAAGTTCCGAACCAGTGACCCGAGGTTGTTCGGCAGCGACCGCACGCGCTCGAACACGCCGCCCTCGTCGTCGTCGTTGATGCGGACCGTCTCCTCCAGCAGTTCCTCGATGCGGTCGTCGTACTCCGCCTCCTGCTCGGGCGCCGGCTTGTTCACGGACTTCTCCAGGATGCGCTCCTGGACTTGCTGGAACACCGCCGCCTCCGGGCCGGACAGCTCCGGTTCGATGGTGTAGTACTTCGTGTCCTTGCCCAGGTCGCCGTACACGTGGCAGTAGATGGGGCCGCCCACGGGATAGAGGACGTTCGGCTTGTCGGCCTCCCACTCGTCAGTCGGTTCGTCGATGAGTTCCGGGAACTCGCCCGTGAACTGCTTGAACCGCTGGAGGTACTCGCGCAGATGGGCGTTCCGACTCGCGGTCTCCCGCAACTCGTGCCCGATCTGTCGACTCCCGTGGTCTGCCATGTGTAATTCCCTTATGCGACACTACGGCTCTCGATGACGATACCCGTTCCGGACCGCACCGAGTACCCGATGGTGTCACCGACCTGCTCGCCCATCCCCGCGAACCGCCGGACGGCAATCGACCGGCGGACGTCGTTGCCGACCTCGGCCATCTGTAGTTCGAGGTAGACGTCAGCGATGGACCGGAACGGGCCGATTGCTTCCTCGTCTACAGTACTGGGGTCCACGGTCAAAACGATGACCTTTCCTTTCGAGACCAGGTCTCTGAAGAAGGAAATGATTTCCAGTGCCGCCTGCCGCTCCTCGTTCTGCCTGACGAGCGCCTCGAACTTCGGGTCGTTGCGCAGGATGGCGTCGAACGTGTCGATGATGACGACGTCCGCCTCCCACATCTTCTCGGCCTCCATCAGGCGCTTCAACAGCTGCATGCGGTTGCTCTCGTCCTCGTCGCCCCGCAGCGTACTGCCGCCGGAGTCGACGTCCGCCTGGAAAAAGAGGAGGTTCTCGTTCAGGAGGTGTTCCTCGACGTCGTAGGACAGCGAGTGCATCTGGTCGATGAACCCCCTGACGGTCAACTCCGTGGACACCAGCGTCACCGCGTGGTTCTCCTCGCAGAGACCGTACGTGAACCGCTGGCTGAGCGCGGACTTCCCCGCGCCGTAGTCCCCTTCCACGAGGACGATGCTGCCGCCGGGAATCCCGCCGCCGAGTTCGTTGTTCAACCGGTCGTGGCTGTCCAATCCGAGCGAGTAGAGGTTTCTCGTGCTCATAGTCTGAACTCCAACACCTCGCGGTCGCCGTTCACGATGACCACCACGCGGTGGTCGCCAGTGGAGAGGTTCGCGCTCGCGTTCACGCGCGCGACGTTCCCGGTCGTCCAGCCGTTCCCGTTCACGACCGTAACTGTCTCCGGCGTGACGTATTCGCCGTCGATAATCAGGTCTACTTGCCCCGGCTGTGCAGACAACGTCGCAGTCCCCGTATTCTTCACCAGCAAGGTCACGTTCTCGTTCGCACCGTCGTAAATCGAGTCCGGACTCCCGGGGTCGCTGATGATTTCGATGTCCGACCGGATGTCCTGGCTGACGTCGACGCTCCGGTCGCCGAGCGCGTCACTCAACCGCTGCACGCCGTTGGTCATCGTCCCCGCCACGGACGCCGCCACCAGAATGGACGCGATGAAGATAATCAGCGTCGAGGAGGAGACGCTCGCCACTCACACCACCTCCGTCGCCGTCACGCCCGGCGACGTCACGATTTTCACGCGCTGGGGGTCGGTCGCGTTCACCGTAATCGACAGCGTCTCGCCCGGCACCCAGAGGTCGGTGTCCGACCGGCCGTCCACGCTCCAGTCGACGTACTCCGACTTCGGCTTGAACACGCCGTCCACGAGCAGGTCTGTCTCGTTCACCGCCAACGACGTCGACCCCTCGTTCGTGACGTTCACGGTCAAGTTCTCGTTCCCGCTCTGGTTGTACGTCACGTTCGTGATGTTCACTGCCGTGTTGCGCTGCTCGAGGACTCGCTCGCCGTGCTCGTCGTCGGCGTCCTGCACGCGCTCGTAGCCGTTGTAAGCCGCCGAGTACAGGATGCCCACGCTCACGAACGCGGCGATGAACAGTATCGCCGCGGAGCCACTAACGCTGAATCCCATTCCTATGGAGGTCGTCGAAACGGTCGACGATGGCGCGCTCGATGTTCTCGCTCGCCAACTCGTCGATGTAATCGAGGCTCTCCATGTGGTCGTCCATCGTCAACTCGGTCGTCCCGAACTCCTCGCGGTAGAGGTAGTCCGAGTCGGTCAACCCCTCCAGGTAGTCGAACAACTGGTCGCGGACGGGTTCACCAATCCAGCCGATGCGTTCGTAGTAGTTCAGCGTGCGCACGGTGTTCTTCGCGCCGAACTCCGAGAGCAGGTAGTCCAGCCACTCCAGGGCGACGACGTCCGCGAGGTAACCCGTCGGCGGCTCAGCGAGGTGCGGGCCGTCGCCGCGGGACGCCAGCCCCATCGACGGCGCCGCCGGCGGCGCACCGGCCGTCTCGTCGACGCCGGTCTCCGCCGCCGCTCCGTCCTCGTCCCCGAACTCGAAGCCGTCGTCGTCCGCGGCGTCCACCTCGCCCGCCGCGTCCGCGTCGGCCTCCAGGTCGGAGTCGTCGAACCCCAGCCCTGAGTCGTCGTCGAGGCCGTCGTCCGCTGGCGCGGCCTCCGACTCCACCGGCTCGCCGTCGTCTTCCTCGGCCCAGTCCGCGTCACCGGACTCGTACTCCTCTTTCAGTTCCTCGAAGGACGTCCCGTCACCGCCGCCGTCGCCCGCTGCCTCTGCGGACTCGTCGCCGGCATCACCGAACCCGCCGTCGTCCGCCTCGTCCTCGAAGTCGCCGAAGTCGTCCATCCCGTCGTCCCCGCCCATGCCCTCGTCGAGGTCGTCCATTCCCTCGTCGAGGTCGTCCATTCCCTCGTCGAGGCCGCCCATGCCTTCGTCGTCGAACTCCCCGAAGTCGTCGCCCATCCCGCCGTCGTCCTCGTCTCCAGCCATCTCGTCCAGCTCTTCGTCCTCCTCTTCGAAGGCGTCGTCGTCGAAGAACTCGTCGGCGTCCGCGTCCGTGATGTCCTCGTCGAGGTCGTCGTCGGGTTCGTCGCCGCCCTCCTCCTCGTCGTCGAACAACCCGAAGCTCTGCCCACCGCCGCCGCCCCCCATCGCGTCGGCGTTCACGTCGTCCACGAACGGGTTGACGCCCCGGGTCACCATCTCGTAGATTTCCAGGAGCTTCCGGACGTTCTCCTCGACGTCCTCGACGCTCTCGCTGATTTGCTCGTTCTCGCTCCGGACGGTGTTCGCCTTCGAGGCGACGTTCGACACTTCCGTCTCGAGTTCCTCGATGCGGTGCTCGAGTTCGTTCACGGACGAGTCCTGGGCGCCGCCACCGCCGCCCCCGCCGTCGTCCATGTCGTCGAACGACCCGAACTCCTCGTCGAAGTCGTCGTCGAAGTCGTCGTCGAAGTCGTCGCCGTCGTCGTCCATCGCGAACTCGTCGTCACCGCCGGAGTCCCCTCCATCCTCGTCGTCGTCGAGCCAACTGGCCATGCCGACGGCCAGCGCCCCGAGCTGCACGAAGACGAACGCAGCCGGGGTGAGGTGGATAAACTTCATTCGGAGTGATACAGGAGTCCCGGACGTAATTAATGTTCTCCCCCAGTTCTCAATACGATGAATTGGACAGGCCGCGCCTAAGCCGCCGGAGACGCGTCTACGCGGGTAGTTCTCGCAGAAGACGCCGGCTCCGGGGACGGTTTCAGGCGGCGCGCAGACCTGTCACTCCATCGACGCGAGCCGCGCGATGAACACGAGGCTGAGCACGTGGTCTGTCATCTCGAAGTCCGCGTGGTCTTCCTCGTCGGCCGGCCCCGCGAACCCGCGGACGTGGTCGCGGAGTTCCTCCGCGGCGTCCTCGCCAACCCATCCGATGGACTCGTAGTAGTCGATGGCGTCAAGCGACCGCTTCACGCCGCCGCGCTCCAGCAGGAACTCCAGCCACTCGAACAGCGTAATCTCGGCGGCGTACTTCCCCGGCATCGTCTCCAGGTACGGCCGCTCGAGGTTCTCCGCGCTCGCGCTCGAGTGCATGAACAGCAACTGCTTCAGCTGGCTGGAGCGAATGGACTCCTCTGCGGCCTGCTCGTGTTCGGTCAATCGCTTCTTCAGTTCGCGGATGTTCTCCCCGTCGC
>JBDGQF010000016.1:0-22722 GCA_042219255.1 Halobacterium sp.
ACGAACTCACCGCGGACGCCGACCGCCTCCCCGACGCCTTCAACCTCCACTTCGGTGCGACCCGCGAGGGAGACGGGATCCCCGCGAGCGGAGCGAGCGGGGGCTCGTCGAACGAGCAACGAGAGTTAGACGGCGTCAGGTTCGAGCACGAAGTCCGCGAGGGGCCGGCGACCGCGTCCTACGGCGTCGAGGTCGCACAGACCGCCGGCGTCCCGGAGTCGGTCGTCGACCGGGCGCGCGAGTTCCTCGACGCGCCGGACGTCGCCAAAGACGAAGAGCCGACCGACTTCGCCGAGGACGGCGACACGGCCGAGGTTGCCGAGGACGAGGAGACGGCTGTCGACAGCGGAGACGGCGTTGGGCAGTCGACAGTCGAGCAGGAGTTACGCGACCTCGACCTCGCGGAACTGACGCCCATCGAGGCGTTGAACGTCCTGCACGACCTGAAACGCGACCTGGACTGACCGCGTTCAGTCGGCGTCGACTGGCGAGAAGGTGAGGCCGTTTTCGGCGAGCAGGCGCCGCGTCTTCTCAGTGATTTCGGGCGCGACGAGGACGCCGCGGACGTCCGCGTCCGCGTGCAGGTCGCTGCGGAGCGCGTTCACGTACCGCTCCAGTTGGGAGGCGGCAGACGGGCCGGCGCGCCGCGCCTTCAGTTCGACGGCGACGACGGCGCCGTCGCGGCCGCGGCCGTAGACGTCCACGCGGCCGGCGGGCGTCGCGCGCTCGGTGGCGCGCGGTTCGAAGCCGGGTTCCACGACGTCCGGGTCGGACAGCACGCGCTCCTTGAGCGTCGCTTCCGCGCCGGTCGTCTCGCCGTCCGCCACCGCCGGGTCGAACGCCGTGGCGTGGTGGACGGCGTCGAACGTGACCGTGAGCGCGTCCGCGGCGTCGCTCCCGTCGCTGCCGCAGCGCAGGATGAGTGCGTCGTCGTCGACGCTGGCGTCGACGCTCCCGCCGGACGACCACGCGTCCGGGTCGCGGCCGGCCGCGCCGTGGACGAGCACGGTGTCGTCCGGCTTGCAGAGCACGTGGCGCGTCCCAGGGGAGAGCGAGCGCTCGCCGCGCCCCTCGAACGTCGCCTGGCAGTCGCCGACGAGCGCCACCGCGAGCGCGTCGCTGCGGGCGTCCGCGAGGAACGCGGCGGCCTGGCCGGCGTCTGGGTCGGCGAGCGTGCGCGTCGTCACGACTGGCCGTAACCCACGAGACGGCAAAAGCGCGGGGATGGCGGCTGGCTATCGGATGCCAGGACGCGGCGGTCGCTCGCGCTTGTGTTCGGACGCCTCGTACCGGCCGACGAACTCCTCGACAGTCCCGCGGTCTTCTCCAGTCTCCGCAACTGTCTCCTCGACGGTCAGGTCGCGGTCGACGTACGCGTGCAGAATCGGGTCGATGACCTCGTACGGTTCGCCGAGTTCACCGGGGTCGGTCTGGCCCTCCCAGAGTTCCGCCGTCGGCGTCTTCTCGATTATGTGCTCGGGGACGCCGACCTGCTGGGCGAGTTCGTACGCCTCGGTCTTGTAGACGTCCGCGAGCGGCGCGACGTCCGCGGCGCCGTCCCCGTACTTCGTGAAGTACCCCAGGAGGAGTTCCGACCGGTTGTTCGGGCCGACCACGAGCGCGTCCGCGGCGTTCGCGGCCTGGTAGAGCAACACCATCCGGACGCGCGCCTGGACGTTGCCGACGTCGACCTTCGAGAGGTCGTCGCGGGCCGCGGTCACGTCGTCGACGAGCGGCTGGACGTCCGTCTGGCGGTAGTCGACGCCGAGGTCGTCGCAGAGGGCGCGCGCGTCAGCCATGTTCTCCGGGTCGCTCGGCGCCGCCGGGAGCACGAGTCCCGTGACTCGCTCGGGGCCGACGGCGTCCGCGAGCAGGTGGACGGCGATGGCGGAGTCGAGGCCGCCGCTGACGCCGACGACGTAGCCCTCGCTGGTGCTGTCCGCGAGGTAGTCCGCGAGGAACTCTCTGACGCGGTCGGCGGCGTCGCCGAGGTCGAGGTCGAACTGCGTCACGGCCAGACCGGCGTCCGCCACCGGCAAAAGCACCGGGGCCGCACGCTAGGACTCGCCGGTGTCGGCGATGATTGGCGCGTACGTCGCGACCTGTTCCTCGCAGCAGTCCGGCACGAGGTCGCGCCACGGCCCGCCCTCGCGGATGCGGCGCCGGATTTCGGTGCCGGAGTATTTCCCTGGCTCGTGCATCCGCTGGGCTTCCACGCGAGCGTCCGTGTACTCGCGCACGATGTCGGCGACGGTCTGGTTCCCCGTGATGACGACGCCGGCGTCCGTGCGGTCGACCAGGCGTCGCCCCCAGTCCGGGTAGCCAGCCTCCCCGCGGTCTTCGTCGCGGACGCGCACCAGGTCGACGTCCTCGAAGCACGAACGAATTACGTGCTCGCGCTCGTCGGCAGTGAGCGGATTGCGCGCCGTCCGGGACTTCAACGGACTGCCGATGGCGATGACGAGGTCGTACTCGCGGCGGTACCGCCGCACCGTCCGGTAGTGGCCGACGTGGAACGGCTGGAACCGACCGGGGAACGCCGCGCGCTCGGGCACACCACCCGCTACCGGGAGCGACAACTTGGATACTGTGGCCGTCAGTGGCGAAACGGGCCCCACTGACGTCGCCCCCTGCCGATAGAACTACCAGGAATACAGAATACCAATACTATTGAATTGATAGAACTGATGAGATTCAAAGGAATATCCGCTTACTGGACTCTCTAAGGCAGAAGTTTGCCAGATTACCGCGTAGAATTCTCTTTGAGACGCTGTACATCGAAACCCGAGAATCACCACATAGCCCTCCATTTTCGCTGTTTCTGAGATACGGCAGCTATAGTAATAAATCCGAGAATACAGTAGAAATACCGTTTCTATGAATACTATTGGAGGGGTGGGAGTTCGTGCGAGCAGGCGTCAAGTCGGTTATTACAAACATATATCTGTAATGTCGACGCTGAGAGAGGTGTCCGGTAATGTCGGAATCAGCGGTTCGAGCGGTCAGAGTCCGCGTCTGCAAGAGAACGGTGGGTGAGGTCCGTGGACGATAGTGCCTCGCCGGTCGGTCGGAGGTCGTCCTCTGGTTACGAGTACGTCATGTTGACTTCGATGACGTTGGCGGCGCTGAGGACGCGGCGCGGTATTTCGTTCTCGAAGCGGTCGTCGTGCATCCGACTCATCGGTCCGGAGACGCTGACGGCGGCGACGACGTCGTCGTGCTGGTCGAGCACGGGCGCGGCGATGCAGCGCATGCCGGCGACGCGTTCCTCGTCGTCGGTCGCGTACCCCTGGTCGCGGATGCGCTCGAACTCCGCGAACAGTTCGTCGCGGTCGGTGATGGTGTGCTCGGTGACCTCCGGGAGGCCGTGTTCGTCGACGATTTCGTGGACGCGCTCCTCGGGGAGGTGTGCGAGAATCGTCTTCCCGAGCGCCGTCGTCTGCAGGGGCACCCGCATCCCCGGATGGGTGTCCAGGGTGACGGCGTCCTCGCCTTTCGCCTTGTAGAGGAAGATGCCGAGGCCGTGCTCTTCGACCATGAGGTTCGCGTGCTCGCCGGTGTCCTCCGCGAGTCGGTTGACGACGGGGCGGGCGACGCGGTACACCTTCATCTGTTCGCGGGCGTACCCGCCGTACTCCAGGAAGCGCGCGCCGAGGCGGTAGCCCTCCGGCTCTTTCACGACGAACTGGAGTTCGATGAGCGTGCTCAAGTGGTCGTGTGCGGTGCTCTTCGGGACATCGAGGTAGTCTGCGACCGCCGCCACACCCGGGTAGTCGAGTTGCTTCAGGGCGTCGACGACCTCGACGGTGGTCGCCGCGGACTTCACCCGGAGACCGTCTCCTGTGCTCATGTGAGAGACGTACTCACAGGGTACGATAAAAGTTGGGCCATACCGGACGCAGTACGAAGTGGCGGCCACACCGCGCCGGGCAGTCGAGCGCGGACAGCGCGAAAACCGCACCAGTACGACCGTCCGGTATCACCGGACGCGGGGGTCGGCGTCGCTGCGGGGAAACGGTTTTGAGCGCGGTCGGTCAACGACTGGGTGATGCGATTCGTCCGCTACACCACCGGCGACGCGCCAGTCTGGGGCGTCGCCGTCGACGACACCGTCTACACACTGACCGACACGCCAGTCGGCGGCCCGACCTACGGCGACATCGCGACGCCGGGCTACCGCGAGAAAGTCCAGCAAGCCCTCGACACAGAGGCGCTCCCGGGTACGCCGCGCGGGGACGTCCAGAAACTCGCTCCCGTCCCCAGTCCCGGGAAGATTGCGTGCGTCGGCCTGAACTACCACGACCACGCCGAGGAACAGGACGAACCCGTCCCGGAGAAACCGATGCTGTTCGCGAAGTCCAGCACCGCGGTCACGGGCCCGGACGCGGCTATCGTCCACCCCGAGGACGTCGACCAGGTCGACTACGAGGTCGAACTCGCCGTCGTCGTCGGCCGCACCGCCAAAGACGTCGACCGCGAGGACGCCGCCGACTACGTCGCCGGCTACACCGTCCTGAACGACGTTAGCGCACGCGACGCGCAGTTCGAGGACGAACAGTTCTTCCGCGGGAAGTCCTACGACACGTTCGCGCCGATGGGGCCGGAACTCGTCACGGGCGACGACGTCGACCCGAACAGCCTCGACGTCGCGCTGCGCGTGAACGGCGACACGAAGCAGGCGTCGAACACCGACCAGTTCATCTTCGACGTCTACGACGTCGTCGCGTACCTCTCGCGCGTGATGACGCTGGAACCCGGTGACGTCATCTCTACGGGGACGCCCGGCGGCGTCGGCGTGTTCCGCGACCCGCCAGACCTCCTGGAACCCGGCGACGTCGTCGAGGCGGAAATCGAGGGAATCGGCACGCTCCGCAACCACGTCGTCGCGGAGTGAGCACAGGGGACACGCACGAGCCGGGTAATTTTTCTCTGGCGCCGAGAACGGTTATTTCCCAAACTTTTATGCTACTTACTGATAGGCACGTTAAGCAGGCACATGGCGGAGATGCCCCGCCGTGTGGAGCAAACCATGTCCAGGAAGCACGACGTGTTAGACCGGATGGATCGTCGAACGTTCGTCACCGGCCTCGGCGCCGCCGCGACCGCGGGCCTGGCCGGCTGTAACGCCCTCACGGGGGGCGGCGGTGGCGGCGACAGCGGCCCACAGGACCTCGACTTCTGGCTGTTCGGTGGGATTCCCGCCGAACGCGAGTACATCAGCAGCCACTACGAGAACTACGAGAAGCACAACGTCTCCTACCAGCACCAGGAGTGGGGGCAGAAGTACCAGATTATCGCGTCCGCCGCCGCGAACGACAACCTCCCGGACGTGATGGCGGGGCAGTGCCAGCAGATTCCCGACTACGCGGGCGCGGGCGCAATCCAGCCGCTCGACCAGGAACCCTACCAGGACGCGCTCAGCCAGGTTAACGACATCTTCATCGACGCGAACGTCCAGACCCAGATGTACTCGGGCATCGGCGGGTACGACGAGGAACGCCAGTGGGGCCTCCCGGGCGGGTACGCCGACCTCGGGCCGTTCGTGGACATCCGCACGGACTACATGGAGCAGACGAGCTTCGACGAGCCGCCGCGGACGTGGCCGGAACTCATCCAGCTCGGCGAGGAGATGCAGGAACTCGACGAGGTGTCGGCGGCCATCACGGCGCCCGGGACGGACTTCGGGCTGACCGCCGGCTACTTCATCGGGTTCGTGTACGCGAACGGCGGGCGGTACTACGACCCCGAGTCGCTGGAAGCGACCGTCGACCAGCCGGGGTTCGTGGACGCGGTGAAGCTCTACCAGGACATCGCGGAAGCCGGCCTGTTCCCGGACTCCATCGCGGAGAACAACCACATCGACGCCGGCCGCCTGCTCCGCGAGGGCGAGTCTGGCATCTTCATCACGTACTCGCACGCGAACGCCGTCTACCAGACGACGGGCGCGCCACAGCCGTGGCTGGACGGCGAAGGGCACGTGGTCACGCGCGCGCCGCTCCCGGACAACCCGTCGGGGAACTTCGAGCCGCGCGACCTGCTGCTGCAGAACGCCCAGGGGTTCATGCTCGCGAACGGCACGGGCGGGGACGCCGAGCGCGACGCCGCGATGGACTTCATCGAGTGGTGGAACAGCGGAGACCAGCTCGCGCCGTGGACGTACGCGGCGGACGAGGACGTCGGCATCCGCGGGCGCGTGCCGACGCTGCAGAGCGCGTTCGAGGAGCCGACCGACCTCTTCGAGAGCCAGTTCGGCGACCTCATCACGCTGTACGAGAACGACGACCTGTTCACGCGGACGTCCCGGTTCCCCTCGTTCTCGGGGCTGGCGTCCGTGCAGAGCGAAATCAACACGAAGGTCATCCAGCCGGTCGTTCTCGGCGAGAAGACCGCCGAACAGGCCTGCAGTGACGCTAACAGCGCCGTGCAGTCGATTATCGACGACAACCTCGCCTGACGGCGAAATACTTTTCCTCGAATCCTTTGAACGCCTCTCACAACGAAGAATGATACCATGAGTCACGCAGACACGTCACGCTCGTCGCTCGAACGCGTCCTCGGCCGGGTGCCCGAGCGGTTCCAGGTGTACCTCCCCGTCCTCCCGGTGTTGACGCTCGTCGGGGTGTTCATCCTCTACCCCATCGTCCGCGCGATATACACGAGCCTCTACGAGAAGCACTTGCTCCGGCCGGGACAGGCGGAGTTCACGGGCCTCGGGAACTACGCGGAAATCTGGTCGAACCCGGACATCCACGGCGTCCTCCTGAACACCCTCATCTGGGTGGTCGTCGGGAGCGTCGGCGCCATCGTAATCGGGTTCGTGATGGGGTGGCTGCTGTACGAGAAACTGCCGTACGTCAGCGTCGCCAGCGCCATCGTGTTGATTCCGTGGGTGCTGCCGCGCGTCGTCGGCGCGTCCATCTGGCAGTTCATGTTCGGCGGGTCGCAGGGCATCGTGAACGAACTCCTCGTCGTCACCGGCATCACCGACAGCTACGTCGTGATGCTGGGGACGAGCGACCAGTTGTTCGGGTTCGTGTCCATCTCCCTGATACCGCCCATCATCGGGATGATTTGGCGGCTCGCGCCGCTGTTCGCGCTGCTGACGCTGACGTCGTTCCAGGGCATCGACGAACGCCTCTACGAGGCGGCGCGCATGGACGGCGCGACGCCCTGGGAGGAGTTCCGGTACGTGACGCTGCCGATGATGCGGTACAACCTCGCCATCGGGTTCCTGTTGATGCTCATCTACAACATCCGGAACTTCTCGATGGTGTGGGTGATGACCAGCGGCGGCCCGGGGCTGTCCAGCACGACGCTGCCCGTGATGATTTACCGGCAGGCGTTCACGGACTTCAACGTCGGACTGGCGTCCTCGCTGTCCGTGCTGTTGTTCGCCGTCCTGCTGGTGTTCTCGTACTACTACATCAAGGTCTACGACAGAGTCCAGGGTGAGTTCTGATGAGCGACGACCCAACCGAACCGACGGCGTCGTTCCGGAAGAACGAGTCGTGGCTGTTCGACACCACTGGCGGCTTCCTGCTGCGGAAGACGGGCGTCGCCGCGGCGACGCTGTTCGTCGCCGTCTACGTGTTGTTCCCGCTGTACTGGATGGTGGTGACGGCGTTCAAGACCACCGAGGAGATTCAACGCATCCCGCCGACCATCGTCCCGGAGCAGCTCTCACTGGAGGGGTTCCGGCTGGTTATCGAGTCCTCGATTCAGTCCGCGGGCTACGCGCCGTTCGTCCGGCGTACGTTCGGCCTGGAGGTGTCGTCGGCCATCGACATCGACATCCTCGGCCTCATCGTGAACAGCCTGAAGGTGTCAATCGGCGCGGCACTGCTCGCGCTCGTGCTCGGCACCGTCGCGTCCTACGTCATCTCGCGGCGCGAGTTCGCGGGGAAGACTGTCATCATGAGCGTGCTGTTGGCGTCGCTGATGTTCCCTGGCGCGGCAATCATGGTGCCGATGTGGGAGCTCGTGAACACGCTCTCGCTGTACAACACGCACCTCGCGCTCGTGTTGATTTACGGCGCGATGACGGCGCCGTTCGTCGTCTGGCTGATGAAGGGGTTCTTCGACGACTTCCCGACGGCGATACTGGACGCGGCGCGCATGGACCAGTGTTCGCCCTACGAGACGTTCCGGTACGTCATCCTGCCGATGTCCGTGAACTCGCTCATCGCGTCGTTCATCTTCGCGTTCCTGCTGGCGTGGAACGAACTGGTGTTCGCGCTGACGCTGTTGAGCGGGTCGAAGTTCACGGTGCCGCCGGGCCTGCTGACGTTCGTCCAGGGGTTCAACACGCAGTGGAACGTCGTCGCGGCGGCGTCCATCCTCGTCTCGATTCCCGTTCTGCTCGGCCTCGCGTACATCCAGCGGTACTTCGTGCAGGGGCTGACCGGCGGCGCCATCAAGGGCTGACCGGCGGCCCGCTCCCTTCCGGTCGTTCACTCGCGGCCCGCGCTCTGTCGCAGAATGCGCCGCCGAATCCAGTTGCCGTCTGGCGGTCTGCGTAGCGACGGCGTGACCTATCAGGTGGCCAAAGCGACAACAATTTTATTAGGTGATGGCGTCGATGGTGGGTCACATGACCCGGTTAGTACTAGATGGCGTCACCAAGCGTTTCGACAGTCCTGGCGGCGAAATCGTCGCCGTCAACGACGTTTCCCTCGAAGTCGAGGACGGCGAGTTTCTCGTACTGCTCGGCCCGTCTGGGTGCGGGAAGACGACGACGCTGCGCATGATTGGCGGCCTCGAAGACCCGAGCGAGGGAGACGTCCTGTTCGACGGCACCCGGGTCAACGACGTGAAAGCGCGCAACCGGGACGTCGCGATGGTGTTCCAGGACTTCGCGCTGTACCCCCACATGACCATCGAGCGCAACCTCGGGTTCGGCCTGGAGCGCGGCAGCGAGGAGTTCACCGACGATGAAATCGAGCGGAAGGTCACCGAGGTCGCGGAGATGCTGGGCATCACCGACCTCCTGGACAAGAAACCGGGGTCGCTGTCGGGCGGCCAGAAGCAGCGCGTGGCGCTCGGACGCGCCATCGTCCGCGAACCGGAGCTGTTCCTGTTCGACGAACCACTCGCGAACCTCGACGCCCAGTTGCGGAAGACGATGCGGACGGAAATCGACGAACTCCAGTCCGAGATGGGCATCACGTCCGCGTACGTCACGCACAACCAGGAGGAGGCGATGACCATCGCGGACAAGATTGCCATCCTGAACGACGGGAAACTCCAGCAGGTCGCGCCGCCGTCCGAGATTTTCAACGAGCCCGTGAACCTGTTCGTCGCGCAGTTCGTCGGCAGTCCGAACATGAACGTCTTCGACGGCACACTCACCGACGACGGCGACTCGTACCGCGTGGACATCGGCGGCGGGTCGTTCAGCCTGGACGCGGAACTCGTCGACGACACTGACGCCACCGACGTCACCGTCGGGTTCCGGCCGCAGGACTTGTTCCGCGCGTCGAGCAGCGCGCGCCGCGAGGGCCACGACGGCCCGCGCATCGAGGCGGAAGTCAGCGTCGTCGAACCGCTGGGGACGGACGCCATCGTGCACGCGGACGCCCAGACGGGGGACGTGACGGCGACGGTGACGCAGTTCCACGAGGTCGGCGAGGGCGACAGCGTCGAGTTCACTATCGACCCGCGCCACGTCTACCTCTTCGAGACGGACACCGAGCGCCTCGTGAAGGGACGCATGGAGACAGAGACTGGGGACGCGGACGCCGCGAGCGGAGTCGAAGCCTGACGCCGGAGTCAGTTCTCAGAGGCCGACGGCGCGCCGGAGCGACCGGCCGCGGAGCCACGCGAGGTCGCCAGTGCTGACGCCGTCGACGTGTTCCAGCCACGTGACGCAGTCCTCGTAGGTGGCTTCGTCGCTGACGTTCGGGTAGTCGGCGCCCCAGACGACGCGCTCGCGGCCGAACTCGTCGAGGAGGAAGCGGACGTGGTCGTGGACGTCGCCGTACGGGAACGGCTGCGTGGAGCGGTGCTGGACTTCCGAGACTTTCGCGTACACGTTCTCGTACGCGGCGAGGTCGCTGTACGCGGCGAACGCGGACTCCGCGGGGTCGTTGCTCGGGTCGGCGTGTGAGAAGTGGTCGACGAGGTACGTGAGGTCTGGGTACGCTTTCACGAGTTCCAGAACCTGGTCGAGCTGGTCGACGTGCGCGAGCACCTGGACGGCGGCGTCCGTCTCGCGGGCGGCCGCCCAGAACTCGGTCTCGTCGATTGCGTCCAGCAGCCAGTCCACGGACGGGTCGAACGTCTCCCACATGCGGTCGTACGGACAGATGGCGCCGAGGCGGAACCCGAGCACGCCGTCGACCGCCATGAGGTCGCGGAGGCGGTCGGCGGCGCCGTCCGCGAACTGGTCGACCATCACGACGCCGTGCAGGCGGTCGTACTCGCGGGCGGCCTGCACGGTGTACCAGTTGTCCGTCCACTCGCAGATGGGGTAGCCGACGACGACGGCCTCGTCGACGCCGGCGTCGTCCATGTCCGCGAGGAGTTTCTCGGCGGTGTAGGCGGCGTCCGTGGCGAACGTGTCCACGAGTTCGACGATGTCGCCGTTCACCCACGGGTGCTGTCTGCTCGGCAGTCCCCACGCGTGCGTGTGGCTGTCGAAGACCATCACGTGCGTCGTCGCGGTGTCGGCCCGTAAACGTTTCTCCCGTGTGGACCACACCCAAACGCTTAGTGGCCGGTCGCAGTACGTCGACCCGCGATGGAGCGAATCGCATTCCACCTCGAGATACAGGACGGGAAGCGCGAGGCGTACCGCGAGGAACACGAGGACGTCCCCGAGGCGCTGGAAGAAGCGTACCTGTCCTCGGGCGCGGGCATCGAACGGTACAGTTGCTTCGAGAAAGACGGCCACGTCTTCGGGTACATGGAACTCGAAGACCCAGAGGTCATCGAGCGCGTGATGGAGACGAGCAGGGCGCAGTCGGAGTGGAACGAAGTCATGGATCCGATTCTGGAGGACGGCGACGGCGACATCTGGATGGACGAAGTGTACCGAATGGAGTGACGCGGGGACTGCGGTCGGCGCGCGCCGACGTCACCCGACGGTGAACCCGCCGTCGACGTTGATTGATTCGCCCGTTATCCACTCGCCCTCATCGGACAGCAAAAGCACCGCGACGTGCCCGATTTCCGCCGGGCGCCCGATTCGGTCGAGTGTGTGCTGGTCGACGGTGTCCTCGAGGACGGCGTCGGGCGTGGTGTCCTCGCGTTCGGCGTGTTCGGCCAGCCACTGGTCGACCATCGGCGTGTCGATAGTGCCGGGGTTGAGCGAGTTCGCGGTGATGCCGTGGTCGGCGAGTTCCTTCGCGAGCACCACGGTGAACGACTGCACCGCGGCCTTCGAGGCAGCGTACGCGCCCTGGCCCTCGAACGGCCGTTCGGCGCCGACGGACGCGACGTTCACGATGCTGCCCTCCACGCCGTGTTCGACCATGTGGGCGGCGACGGCCTTCGACGTGAGGAAGACGCCCTTCGCGTTCACGTCGAAGTGGCGGTCCCAGTCCGCCTCCGTCGTCTCCAGAATCTCGACGGCGGACTGGACGCCCGCGTTGTTCACGAGGCCGCGGACGGGGCCGAGCGCGTCCACCGCGGCGTCGAGGCCGGCGGCGACGCTGTCGGCGTCAGAGACGTCGACGTCCTGGACGGTGGCGCGCCCGCCAGCGTCCCGGACGCGGTCAGCAGTCACCGCCGCGTCGCCGGTGTTCACGTCGAAGATGCTCACGTCCGCGCCGGCGCGGGCGGCGCGGACGGCGATGCCGCGGCCGATGCCGCGCGCGCCGCCAGTCACGACTACGTGCCTGTCTGCGAGCCGGTCGTCTTGCATGCGCGTCAACCATGCGACCGGACTGGGATAACCGTACGGGTGCCGCCAGGAGTTACTGCGAGAACGAGAAGACGGGCTTGCAGGTCTCGGAGTGCAGGAACGCCTCGAACGCCGCCTCCGGGTCGTCCGTCGAGTACGACGTGTCCACGATGGCGCCCGCGTCGACGGCGCCGTTGTCCATGAGGCGCAGCGCCTGCTCGAAGTTCCGCCACGTCGACCCGTAGGACGTGTTGATGTCGACTTCGCCGCGCACGGGCGGCGTCATGAACAGTTCACTGGGGTCGCCCGGGAGGCCGACGACCACCACCTGACCGCCCTTCCGCACGACGTCGACGGCCATCTCCACGCCGGACTTGTGGCCGGTCGTGTCGAACACGACGTCGAACCCGACGTCGTCGGTGGCGGCGTCGGCGTACGCCTCGAGGCTCGCGTCGTCGAGGTTCAGGGTGTCGATGCCGAGGTCGTCGACGAGCGGCAAGCGGTACGCGCCGTCGCGGCCGAGTCCAGAGACGGTGACGTTCGCGCCCATCGAGTCCGCGATGCACGCGGTCAGCACGCCAATCGGCCCCGGGCCTTCCACGAGGACGTTGTGGCCGGGTTCGGTCACCGACTGCGTGAGCACGGCGCGCGCCGCGATGCTCGTCGGTTCCGTGATGGCGGCGTGCTCCAGGGGGACGTCGTCCGGGACGGCGTGGAGGTGCTGGGGCGCGACGGCGACGAACTCCGTGTACGCGCCGTCGCGGTGCATGCCCGTGATGGAGAAGTTCTGGCAGACGTTCGGTTCGCCGTTCTTGCACTGGAAGCAGTGCCCGCAGTCGTGAATCGGTTCCTCGACGACCTTGTCGCCGACCGCGAACTCGTCGACGTCGCTGCCGACCTCTACCACTTCGCCGGCGTACTCGTGGCCCATCACGCGCGGAATGGGAATCCACTCGTAGCCGTCCTCGTAGCGGTACGCGTGGGCGTCGCTGCCGCAGAGTCCCGCCGTGTCCACGCGGACGAGGACTTCGTCGGCGCTCGGTGCTGGCCGGTCGCGTTCCTGGAGTTCGACAGCCTCGGCTCCAGTCTGAACGATGGCTTTCATTGTTGGTACTCGACGCTCTCCGGGAAGGCGAGCGCTTGCGGACTGTATCACGACCGCGACCTTATACTTTGGGACGAGGGCGTCGAGACGCCGCCTGCTGCGGGGTAGCGCAAACTTTTATTGTGACGCTGGGAGGTTGTGGGGACGAGGGCCACTACGCCGCGCTCTTGCACGTAGCCATGCAAATCACAGACATCTCTGTCACGAAAATCAGCACCGACTCTTGGGGCGAGTTCGTGGAGTTCCCGCTGGTCACGGTGATGAGCAAGTACGACGAGTACAACAACGCCGACGGCGACAACCCGCAGGCGCGACGGGACTGGATGGGGCCGGTGGGCGACGTCGTCGTCGAAGTCGAGACGGACGCCGGCATCACGGGCGTCGGCCACGGCAACTGGGCGACCGGCGCCATCGAGACCATCATCGACGAGACGCTGTCGAAACTCGTCGTCGGCGAAGACCCGCGGCGGCGCGAACGCCTCTGGGACATGATGTACCGCGCGACCATCCCGTTCGGCCGGAAGGGCGCGGCCGTCGAAGCCATCAGCGCCATCGACATCGCGCTCTGGGACATCGCCGGCAAGGAAGCCGACAAACCCGTCTACGAACTGCTCGGCGGGCCGACGGAGACGGAGATTCCCGCGTACGCGAGCAACCTCCACCCCGTCGACCACGAGAAACTCGCCGAGGAAGCCGTCGACTACGTCGAGGCGGGATTCGACGCGATGAAACTCCGGTTCCGGTACGGGCCGGAGGCCGGCCGCCAGGGCATGCGGGAGAACGAGAAAATCGTGGAGACGGTGCGGGACGCCGTCGGCGACGACATCGAGATTGCGGGCGACGTCTACATGGGGTGGACGGTACGGTACGCGAAGAAGATGATACAGCGACTGGACAAGTACGACATGGCGTGGGTGGAAGAGCCCGTGATTCCCGACGACATCGACGGGTACGCGGAAATCCGGGACGCCGTCGGCACGCCCATCTCGGGCGGCGAACACGAGTTCACGCGGTGGGGGCACAAGGAACTCCTGGAGCGCGACGCGGTCGACATCCTCCAGCCAGACGTCCACCGCGTCGGCGGCATCACGGAGATGATGCGCGTCGCCGACCTCGCGGACACGTACAGCGTCCCCGTGATTCCCCACTCCGGCACGAACCCGACGCTGCACTGCATCGCGGCGTCGGAGAACATGCCGATGGCGGAGTACTTCCCGATTCCCGAGTGGTACAAGGAACGTCAGCAGGAACAGGGCCGCGAGTCCACGTACGCCGACGCCATCTACGCCAACCCGCCGAACGCCGAAGACGGCCACGTGCCGCTGCCGGCGGGCCCTGGCGTGAGCGCGGAACTGAACCGGGACGCAATCGAGCACTTCGCCGTCGAATAGCCATGACTGACGTCTCCTTCGAGTACAACGTACCGGTGTTCGCCGGCGCGCCCGAGGACGGAACCGAGCCAGTGCACCGCGACACGCCATGCTACGAGACCCTGGACTGGGAGCAGACCCGGCGCGGCGTCGAGGCCGCCGAAGAACTCGGGTTCGACGCCGTCTGGGCGCCCGACCACTTGCTGCTCGGGCGCGACCACGCCGAGTACGAGTGCTGGACGCTGCTCTCGTACATCGCGGGCATCACGGAGGACGTCGACGTCGGGTCGCTCGTGCTCTGCAACGACTACCGGAACCCAGCGCTCGTCGCGAAGATGGCGGCGACCCTGGACGCCGTCTCCGGCGGCCGCCTCCAACTGGGCCTGGGCGCCGGCTGGCACGAACCCGAGTACGACGCGTACGGCTGGGAGTACCGGGACGGCTTCGAGCGCCTGATGCGCCTCGACGAGTCAATCCGCCTGCTGAAGCGCATGTGGGCGTCGGACGCCGAGCCGGTGTCCTTCGACGGCGACCACTACACCGTCGCGGACGCGTACTGCGAGCCCAGTCCCGTCCAAGACCCACATCCGCCGATTCTGGTCGGCGGCCAGGGCGAGGAGGTGACGCTGAAACTCGTCGCGAAGCACGCCGACGTCTGGAACACGGACGTGTTCAACGGCGACCTGGAGACGCTCGAACACAAAATCGGCGTCATCGAAGACCACTGCGAGACGGTCGGTCGCGACCCCGAGGACGTCGAGTACTCGTGGGACGGCCACATCGTCTGCACGCGCGACGAGGAGAAGTACGACCGCCTCATGGAGCTGATGACGCCCATCCAGTTCGAGGAAGAGTACACCGACCAGCCGGACATCACGCGCGAGAACGCAGACGACTACTTCATCCTCGGGACGCCCGAGGAGTGCGCACAAGCAATCCAGGAGCGCATCGACCTCGGCGTGACGAAGTTCCAGTTCTGGTTCGTGGACTTCCCCGACCTGTCGGGGATGGAACTGTTCGCTGACGAAGTGCTGCCGCAGTTCCAGTAGGGCGGCCGGCCGCCGTCCGGCGCCGCCGCGAAAACGGCACCATCGCCAAAATTTATCGTGGGACGGTCACACTCCCCAAGTGACCACAGGGCCCGCTCCACCGGCTCACCCTGCGTCGTCACTCACTGCTCACACCGCCGGGACGGCGGCCGTCCTGGCTCTCACTACCGCGACTGTCCAACCGCCACTCTCTCGCCGTCGCAGCGCGCACGCCCCGTCCCTAATGGACGTGTCCCGGGAGAAGAACTAATTACCTCGAACCGAATAGTCCGGTGTGACAGCTACAGCTTTATCGTCCTTCGAGGAGTCACTGGCCGCGCTCGACGTGCCGGTGACGCGGACGACGGCCGTTGCCGCCGAAGACGACATCGCGGCGCTCGTCGAGTCGCCGGCGGTCGGCACGGCGGTCTCGGTCGACGACGTGACGCTGCCAGAGCAAGTGTCGACGGCGTTGACGCCGAGTCGCCTGGAAGCGGCGGCGACGGGCGTGACGGGCGCCGACCTCGCAATCGGCGATTACGGTTCGGTCGTGGTGGCGGGCGGCGCGGACGGCGCCGAGCACGTGAGCCTGTTCGCGGACACGCACGTCGCCGTCGTCGCGGCGAGCGACGTCGTGGCGTCGATGCGCGAGGGCGTCGGCGCGCTCGGGGACGAGATACGCGACGGCCTGTCGAGCGCGGTACTCGCGACGGGGCCGTCGGCGACGGCGGACATGGGGGAACTCGTGACCGGCGCGCACGGCCCGACCGAGGTCCACGTCCTGTTGGTGACCGACCGATGAGTCGCCGCCAGAAGGCCGACCGCATCCGGTCGCTGATGGACGCCGAGGGCGACGCCGTCGAGGAGAACACGCAGGGGTTCAACGACGGTCGGTACGAATCCACGGGCGAGCTTCCGGGGTACGAGCGCCTGAGGGACGAGGCGCGCGCCATCAAGGAGGACGCAATCGAACGCCTCCCGGAACTCGTCGACGAAGTGACGGCGGCGGTGGAAGCGAACGGCGGCGAGGTGTACGTCGCCGACGACGCCGCCGACGCGAACCGGTACGTGCGGGAGGTGGTCGAGGACGCGCACGCCGACTCCGTCGTGAAGTCGAAGTCGATGACCAGCGAGGAACTCGAGGTCAACGACGCGCTGGCCGAGGACGGCGTCGACGTCTGGGAGACCGACCTCGGCGAGTTCGTGCTCCAGGTCGCCGACGAAGCGCCCTCGCACCTCGTCGCGCCGGCCATCCACAAGTCCCGCGAGGACATCGCCGAGTTGTTCAACGCGCACTTCGACCCCGACGAGCGCCTGGAGTCCGCTGAAGAACTGACGGTCTTCGCCCGCGAGTACCTCGGGGAGCGCATCCGAGAGGCGGACGTCGGGATGACCGGCGCGAACTTCGTCACCGCCGACACCGGCACGCTCGCGCTCGTCACCAGCGAGGGGAACGCACGGAAGTGCCTCGCGGCGACGGACACGCACGTCGCCGTCGCCGGCATCGAGAAACTGCTCCCGAGCGTCGACGACCTCCAACCGTTCGTCGAACTCATCGCGCGCTCCGGCACCGGCCAGGACATCACGTCGTACGTCTCGCTGTTCACGCCGCCAGTGGACTCGCCGACCCTGGACTTCGACGCGGACGAACTCGGGGACGCCACCGACCGCGAGTTCCACCTCGTGCTCGTTGACAACGGCCGCACCGAAATGCGCGACGACGACCACCTCCGGGAGACGCTGTACTGTATTCGGTGTTCGGCGTGCGCGAACTCCTGTGCGAACTTCCAGCACGTCGGCGGGCACGCCTTCGGCGGCGAGACCTACACCGGCGGCATCGCGACCGGCTGGGAAGCCGGCGTCCACGGCGAGGACAGCGCCGCCGAGTTCAACGACCTCTGCACTGGCTGCTCGCGGTGCGTGAACGCCTGCCCCGTGAAAATCGACATCCCGTGGATAAACACGGCCGTCCGCGACCGCATCAACCGCGGCGAGGACGGCGACCTGGACTTCCTCGTGGAGGGCCTGACGCCGGACGAGGAGCCCGGCGGCCTGGACGTCCAGAAGCGCCTGTTCGGAAACTTCGAGACGCTCGCCAGTCTCGGGAGCGCGACCGCGCCCGTGTCGAACTGGCTCGCGGACTCGACGCCGGTGCGCGTCGTGATGGAGCGCGCGGCCGGCGTCGACCGTCGCCGCGACCTCCCCGAGTTCCAGCGCGAGACGCTCGTGGAGTGGTTCGACTCGCGGCCGGACAGCGGGCCGACCGACCCCGACCGCGAGGCTGTCCTCTATCCGGACGTGTACACCAATCACGTGCAGGTCGACCGCGGGAAGGCGGCGGTGCGCGTGCTGGAAGCGCTCGGCGTCCGCGTCCACGTTCCGGACGTGCGTTCGTCCGGCCGCGCGCCGCTCTCCCAGGGCATGATAGCGACGGCCACTGACCACGCCGAGGACGTGACTGCGACGCTCCGCGAGTACGTCGACGCCGGCCGGGACGTCGTCGTCCTCGAACCGTCCGACCTCGCGATGTTCCACCACGAGTACGAGAACCTGGTCGACGCCGACGACTACGCGGCGCTCGCCAACCACTCCTACGAAGTGCTGGAGTACGTCTACGGCCTCCTCGACGCCGACGACTCGCGGACAGAGCTGTTCCGGGACGCCGGCGGGCAGCGCGTCGCCTACCACAGCCACTGTCAGCAGCGCACGCTCGACCTGGAACCCTACACGACCGAAGTGTTGTCCACGCTCGGGTACGAGGTGGCGACGTCGGACGTGGAGTGCTGTGGGATGGCGGGGAGTTTCGGCTATAAGCAGGAGTACTACGAACTCAGTATGGACGTCGGCAGCGACCTCGCTGACCAGTTCGAGAGCGAGGCGCGCGTCCTCGCCAGCGGCACGTCCTGCATGGAGCAACTGGACGACCTGCTGGCAGTCCCGAACGAACACCCAATCCAGGTGCTGGACGGACTACTCGACGCGTAGCACCGGCGCTGCGTGGAGGAACGTGAGAACCGCAGATGGGGAGAAAGTGGCCGACGGCGCACGGGACGACACTACGGGTGCGGCGAAGTTGGCCACGTCGTGCACCCGTGAGTCCCGCGCGCCCGCCGCGGACAGGCCGCGGCGCCGGGGAGCGTCGACCACGCACGTGAACGGACTCAGTACTGGACGGAGAGCGTTCCGCCGAACATCTTCACGGGGCGTCGCTGACCGCGTAGCGTCGCCGACTGCGTGGCGTGGTTACGCGCCGTCGACGAGGCGTTCGAACTGCGCGGGCGGAATCGCGCCGCGGGCGGCGTGGCCGTCGTAGACGAACGTCGGGATGCCGGTGATGCCGAGTTCTTTCGCTTCCTCGAAGCGCGCTTCGAGTTCGTCGTCCAGGGCGTCGTCGGACACAGCAGACCGGACTTCGTCTTCGGGGACGCCGGCTTCGCCGGCGAGTTCGACGAGGACGTCGACGTCGCCGATGTCGCGGCCGTCCTGCCAGAGCGCGTCGAACGTCCGGTCGTGGAAGTCGAGGAACGTCTCCTCGTCGTAGGACTGCTTGATGTACAGGGAGAGCTTCTGGGCGTCCCACGAGTCGACGTCCAGGGAGAAGTCCAGGGTCATGTCGACGTCGTACTCGTCCTTGAGGCGCTGGACGTTCTCGCGGACTTCCGAGAAGTAGTCGTCGTCCTTGCCGTCGTCGACGTCGTGGTCGATGCTGCCGTCTGGTGCGCGCTTGTAGCCGCGCAGGTCGAAGACGGCCCACTCGACTTCGGGCGGGTCGTCGGCCTGCTCGCGGTACTCCTCCATCGCCGCCCGCCCGAGGTAGCAGAACGGGCAGACGTAGTCGGAGAACACTGTCAGTTTGTCCTGAGAGACCTGACTCATACCCACTGGTAGGCGACGCGGCGGCAAAAGGCCGTCACCCGCGGCCACACGCGCTCCTTTCGGTGGCGGTAGTCAGCGGCAGTCGCTCGTCTCTTTAAGTGGTTCTGGCGACAAGAAATAGATACGAAGGACTTCTCAGGGAGCTACCCTCGTAGCGACAGCCGTCCACTCGTCACTGTCCAGTGTCGGTGTCTTCCGCCAAACGAGCCGCGTGCGTTCGGTTCTTTAAGTGGTTCTGGCGACAAGGAATAGATGCGAAGGACTTCTCCGAGGACTCAGCCCTCCCAGCGGTGGCTGTCCTCGACCGACGATACCTGTCTCCGACCAGCGATGCCTGTCTCCGACGAGTCAGCGCGTGCCGGGGCGTCTGTTCGCTGGTGAATCTGTCTGGCTGCTCGTCGGACTATACGAGACGGCCACTCCTGGCAGCGGGCCGACGCTCGTTTAAGTGGTTCTGGCGACAAGGAATAGATACGAAGGACTTCTCCGAGGACTCGCACTCGCCAGCGACGGCTCCGCGGGCGAGAGTTTAAACACCGGGAGGCCGGACGTAGGAGCGATGAGTGGTGCCGACCGCGTCCGCTGGGAGACCCGCGACGGCGAGCGACACGTCGAACACCGGCCCGGTTCGGGCGCGCTCTCGCGCGCACAAGCGCAGCGCGACACGACAGTCCGCCGGTGGGGCGTGATGTCGCCGAGCGCGACGGTCATCGGGCGCGCGGAGTCGCCGGACGCAGACCTCTCCGAGAGCGTGCGCCGCCTCCACGACGAACGCCACACCGCGACCGAAGGCCACAGTCGGCGCGCGCACCACCTCGACCGCCTCCGCACGACGCAAGCGCTCTGTAACGCCATCGACGTGACGCCGTGGCAGCGCGACGTCGCGCTCGGCGTGATGAGCGACATCGACCTCACCGAGTTCGGCAGCCAGCGCGCCATCGAGAAGGTCGCGCTCGTCGTCATCCGGCACGTCGTCGACGTCGACCGCCGCCGCTACTTCGGGCTCGACGAATTGGACGCCGGCGACGTCTCGCCCGAGCGCATGAACGACCTCTACGAGCGCTACCGCGAACACGACGTCACCGACGAACCCGCGTTCGAGGCGCTGGCGTCGCGTTACGACCTCGACAAGACGAGTCTGAACCGCCTGCGCCGCGTCCTCAAAGCCCAATTGGAAGACGGCCTGCCGGCGTTCGGCCGGAACCCCCACCGCGACCCCCACTTGCCGGACGTCACCGACCGCGACGTGCCGGACGCCGCGGACGCCTGACAGCGACTGTCCTCCTTGTGGCGCTCAGTCGAGGTGTTCGTCGAGGAACGCCTCGATGTCGTCGCCGCCCTTGAAACCGTCCGCGAGACGGCCGACTTCTTCGCCGTCTTCGACGAGCACGAGCGTCGGCGCGCTCGTAATCGACCATTCGTCGACGAGGCTGATGTCGTTGCCCGGGTTCACCATCGCGACCGTGATGCCGGTCTCGCGGGCGACGTTCCCGAGGACGGGTTCGATAGCCTGGCAGAGCGAGCAGCCCTTCGTGTAGAAGTCCACGAGCACGCGGTCGTGCTCGTCGAGGACTGCCTGGAGTTCGTCGCCGTCCGCCACCCGAATCGGCTTCCGGGCGTCCGTCTGCACGTCCGTCTGCGCGTCAGTACTCATGGATACAGATACGCGGCGAGCGCGGAAAAGGACTGCTGCGGCGGGCGCGCGTGCCGCTTCGACCGTTACTCTTCGGTCTCCTCGTCGTCCCCGGACTGGTCGAGGTCGGCGAGGTAGTCTGCGGTCTCCTCGGTCTCGAGTTCGCGGTAGAGACCGGACTCGGCGTCCACGGTGGCGACGCCGACGCCTTCCGGCGTCAGGTCGTCGTCGCGGCCCTCGGCGAGCGCGCGGAGCGCGAGGTCGACGCCCTCGTCGAGCGAGAGGTCGGTCTCGTACTCGTCCTCCAGGTACTCCTGAATGGTCGAGCGGTCGGAGCCGATGGCGACGGCCTTCCACTCGTTGGAGGTGCCGGACGGGTCGGTCTCGAAGAGGCGCGGTTCGCCGTCGGAGACGCCCGCGATGAGGAGCGCGACGCCGAACGGGCGCGCGCCACCGACCTGCGTGTACTGCTGGATGTGGTCGGTGACTTCCTTCGTCAGCGTGCGGACGCCGATGGGTTCGTCGTAGCGCACGCGCTCGACCTGGGACTGCTGGCGCGCGTGGTCGACGAGTTTGCGCGCGTCGGCGACGTGGCCGGCGCTCGCGGCGCCGAGGTGGTCGTCGACCTTGTGGAGTTTCTCGACGCTGGAACCCTCGAGCAGCGGCGAGCGCGTGCGCTTGTCCACGACGAGGACGACGCCCTCGGGCGTGCGCACGCCGATGCTGGCGGTGCCTCGCTTGACGGCTTCGCGTGCGTACTCGACCTGGTAGAGCCGGCCGTCCGGGGAGAAAATCGTAATCCCTCGGTCGTAGGCCTGCTGTTGGTTCTGACCCTGCATGGTTTCCTTGACCCGACGTAAGTCGCGCCCACGTAAAGGGCTTTGACTTTCGGCAGCGCCAGCACCCCCGCCAGTTGTCCGTCCGGAGGCCGACCGGAGACCGCCCGGATACTTGGGGGCCGCCAGCGAAGACCGGGTATGGACGACGGGAAGGCCAGCCGGCAGTTCTTCGAGGAGCACGTCGCCGGCAGGACTGGCGCCGACCGCGAGGACGTGCGCCTCGGCCCCACGTACGGCGCGGACTTCGGCGTCGTGGACGTCGGCGACCGCGTGGTCGCGCTGGCGACCGACCCAGTGTTCGTGCTCCGCGACCTGGGGATGGAGCGCGCGGCGTGGTTCGCGTTCCACGTCTGCGTGAGCGACGCGGCGCTGTCGGGCCTGCCGCCGGCGCACCTCGCGGTGAACTTCAACTTCCCACCGGGGACGACCGACGAAACGTTCGACGCCATCTGGGACGTGTTCGACCGGGAGGCGCGCGACCTCGGCGCGAGTCTGACGACCGGCCACACGGGCACCTACGAGGGGTGTGCGTTCCCGACCGTAGGCGCGGCGACGGCGCTCGCGGTCGGCGACCCCGAATACCTCGTGGTGCCGACCGGAGCGCGCCCGGGCGACCGCGTCGTCGTGACGAAGGGGCCTGCCATCGAGACGACGGGCGTCCTCGGCGTGCTGTTCGGCGACGACCTCCCCATCAGCGAGTCCGCGGCGGACGCCGCCCGCGAGCGGTTCTGGGACGCCAGCCCCGTCCGGGACGCGCTCACCGCGGCGGCCGCCGGCGACGTCTCCGCGATGCACGACGCCACGGAGCGCGGCCTCGCGAACGCGTTCCACGAACTCGCCGCAGCGAGTGGGGTCTCGCTGGCTATCGACCGGGAGGCCGTCCCGGTCGCGCCGGGCGTCCGCGAGGTCTGCGAGTACTTCGAGCTGGACTCGTGGACGGCGTCCAGCGAGGGGACGGTCGTGGCGACCGTCCTGCCCGAGGACGCCGAGCGCGTGGTCGGCGCGCTCGACGACGAGGGGATTCCGGCG
>JBDGQF010000345.1:0-20380 GCA_042219255.1 Halobacterium sp.
GGAGGCCGGAGAGGAAGCCCTCCGGTGGCACCACGACGCCGCCCTCGCCCTGGATTGGTTCGACGAAGATGCCCGCCGGGTCGGCGAGGCCGCCGTAGGGCTGTTCGACGATGGCCTGCACTTCTTCGAGCGCGCGGTCGATGGACTCCTGGGGGTCGCGGCCTTCCGCGAACGGATTGGGGAACGGCGCGTGCACGACGTCCGGCAGGAGGGGCGCGTACGGCTTCTTGAACTTCTTGTTCGACGTGATGCTCATCGCGCCGGACGTCGCGCCGTGGTAGGAGTTCCGGAAGGCGACGAGGCCGTTCCCGCCCGTGTTGTACTTCGCGAGCTTGATGGACGCCTCGATGGCGTCGCTGCCGGTGGGGCCGCCGAAGACGACCTTGCTGTTGCCGGCGAGGTCGCCGGGCGCGCGCTCTTCGAGCGCTTCGATGAGGTCGAGGCGCGCCTCGGTCGGGAAGTCGACGGTGTGCACGAACTTCTCGGCCTGCTCGTACATCCCCTCCATCACGTAGGGGTTCGTGTGGCCGACGTTGAGCACGCCGATGCCCGCGAAGAAGTCCAGGAACGTGTTCCCGTCGACGTCACGGAGGGTCGCGCCCTTCGCCTCGTCGAGCGCGATGGGGATGTTCTCCGGGTACGCGACGGCGCTGCTGTCGACGCGCTGCTGTCGGTCGAGCAGTCGCTTGCTCTGCGGGCCTGGGACGGCGTCGACGCTCGGTGCGTCGTCGAAGTGGAGTTCGTGAATCGGTGGGCCGGTCATACTAAAGCCTAACCGGCCCGGATTACAAATAATTTTATATGGATTTTGCGAATTGAGTTCGCTGCAGGAGTTTTATGTTGGATGTGGTTTACAGCAGTGGGGTTGCGCCGCGACGAAAACCGACGTTCTGTTAGGGGCCATGCCCAGGATACGGTCTGCCCGCCAGCGCCGTGCCGGACGCCAGTCGCGCTGGACGGTCGTCCGCAGCGTGGCGACCGGAGACGCCGCTGACGGCACGGCGACTGTTCACTGGCCGTACTGACGGTCGAAAAGTGGACTGAGAACGGACTGGTCTGCGCTCGCTCCTGCCGCGGTGGTCTTTACGAGACCTCGATTGTCGCGAGTTCGTCGCCCGCGTCCACTTCCTCCTCGTTCTCCGCGAAGAACTCCACGACCTCGCCGGCCTCGTCGGCCGTGATGTCGTGGAAGTTCTTCATGACGCCGATGAGGCCGATGACCTCGTCGCTCTCGACCTCGTCGCCGACCTCCACGAAGACGGGTTCGTCGGGGTCTGGCCGCCGGTAGAAGACGCCCGGCATCGGTGCCGTGACGGTGATTTGCTCAGTCATGTCGTTACCGGGGATGGAACGCCGACCCACAAATAGTTTCCCCACTACGTCCGCACTCACCGGCTATTAGTAACTCTCTTTTGAGATTTCGAGAAATTATGGGAAGGAATCCGAATCTACCGGTCGCGGGCGGGGAGGGCAGCCGGCCCCTCCCAGCCAGTGTTCACTCGAGGAACTCGGAGCGAATCGCGTCCAACTGTTCGTCGTGGGCCGCACGCGACTCCAGGGCCTCCTCCACGTCCACGGCCTCGAACGTGATGGCGCTGTGAGTGCGCGCCTGCGCGAGCACGTTCCGGTCGACGCTCGTCACCGTGCCGACAGTCGCGTACCCGCCGCCCGTCACGGCGTCCTGCATCAGGATGATTGGCTGGCCCGCCATCTGAATGGAGCCGACCGGGTAGCCGAGGTCGACGACGTTCGTCGGGTCCGGCCCCGCGCCGAACGGCTGTTCGCGCTCCTCGAACATCCCCTCGATGTCCGGGCCGTCCGTCAGCCGGCAGCCGACGCGGTCGGCCTCGTCGCTGACCTTCCACTCGGTGCCGAGGAACTGCTCGCGGCCCTCGTCGGTCAGCCGGTAGTCGCACAGCCCCATCACGACGCTGATAGTGTCCTCGCCCGCGTAGTCCGGCACGTGGTCGCCGTCCACGGCCGCACCGACGGTCGCGTTCCCGTCGGCGTCACCGACCGGCAGTTCGTCGCCCTCCTGGAGGTCGCGGCCCTCGTGGCCGCCGATGCCGATGAGCGTGTACGTCGACCGGCTCTCCATCACTTTCGGGACGTCGATGCCGCCCGCGACGGCGAGGTACGAGCGCACGCCCTCGGTCGCGAACTCGAAGGACAGCACGTCGCCGGCCTCCACCTGGACGGCCGTCCACATCGGGACGTCCTCGCCGTTGAGCGTCGGCTGCATGTCCGCGCCGGTCGCCGCGACGACGGCGTCCTCCTCGAACTCGAGGGTCGGGCCGGCGTACGTCATCTCCAGCGTCGCCGCGTCGGCCTCGTTCCCGGCGACGTAGTTCGCGACCTTGTGCGCGTACTGGTCCATCGCGCCGGACGGCGGCATGCCGATGTGGTAGTGGCCGTAGCGTCCCGTGTCCTGGACGGTCGTGGACAGCCCTGGTTCTTGCACGCGAATCATCAGTCGAGCACCTCCTTGATGCGCTGGTTGTAGCCCTGTGGGTCGTCGAAGAACTCCTCCGGACGGAAATCAATCGTGCCCATGTTGTACTCGTAGGTTCCCGCTTCCACTTCCTCGCGGATGGCGTCGTACTCCTCGCGGTCGATGCGGCGGTAGTTCAGGATGTCGCCGGGGTTCGGCAGCACCATCGACTCCTCGAAGTCCTCGAGCTCCTGGTCGACGTCCAGCACCTCGACGGGCGTCCGCCCGAACAACTGGTAGCCGCCCGCGCCCTTCACGGGGTAGATGGCGGTGAACGCGCCGCCGTAGCCGACCGCGCGGCTCGGCGTCTCCGTGCGCGGCTGGACGTACTTCGGGACTTCAATCTGCTCGTCGCGGGGCACCATCTGGAACGTCCACGGGAGGCCCGGGACGAACCCGACCATCGTCACCATCTGGGGGGCGCCGGCGTGCGCGTCGATGAAGTCGTCGACGCTGTCGAAGCCGTTGATGCGCGCGGAGTACTCGAGGTCCGTGGAGTCCGGGTCCTGGTGGCGGTCGCGGAACTTCATCAGGGTCTCGTGCGTCCACGGGTCGTCGTAGAGGACGGGGACGTCGATGACTCGGGCCTCCCACGTGTACTCGGAGAGGTCTATCTCCGAGCGCACTTCCTTCAGTTCGTCGATGAGTTCGTCGGGGTGAATCTCGCCGGGGTCGAACCGCAGCATGTAGGAGGCGTTCGAGGGCGCGACTTCGATGATACCGGGGAGGTCGCGCTCCCGAATCTCCTGGGTGATGGCCTGGGCTTCGAAGTTCGCGTCGAAGCTCATCTCCTCGGACAGCTCGACGAAGACGTGGTCGTCCCCGCCGTACTCGTACCGCGGCGACGGGAGTTCTTGTCGCTGAATGCCGTTCGTCATCTCTGTGGCACGGTTGCCCGTTCAGCGAGTTATAGATACTGGTAATAGTCCGAATCGTGATAGTTTTCAGGATACTCTGTGCAAGATTCGGGGCTATATCCAGAATTCAGTCTGATATATCCTCCAGCAACCGGTACGAAGTTTCTCTCCGGGCGTTACGCGAGGTCGCGCTCCGGGTCGGGCTGGAAGTCGTAGTCAGTCGGCTCGTCCCCGGAGTCGTCTGCCGCCCGGACGACGTCGTCGATGCGGACGAGCTGTGCCACGACGTCGGACGCCGTCGCCACCGCGCCCTCGACGACGGCCGCCAGGTCGTACGGCCCGCGCTCGCCCGCCGGTCGCACGTCCCTGGCGTCGGTGTCGAACACGGCGTCCGGCGGGCCGGCGCGCAGGGCCGTGAGCGCGTCGACCTCGTCGCCGCCGGCGTTCCGCGCGAGCGTCCGCGGCACGTCCTCCAGTGCGTCCGCGAACGCGTCCATCACGACCGCCGACCGGTCGGAGACCGACCTGGCGTCCTCGCGCACCGCCGCAGCGAGCCGCGTCCACGCGCCGCCGCCGCCCGGGACGACCGCACCGCCCTCCAGAATCCGCCGGCCCGTCACGATTGCCGTCATCAGGTCGCGCTGCATCGACTCCACGCCCGCGCGGACGGTCCCGGAGACGAGCAGCGTCGCGACCTCGCTGTCCTCGCACCGGTCGATGCGGACGCGCGAATCCTCGCCGTCGCCCTCCACTCTGAGCCGGCCGGCGGTGCCGACGTCCGCGGGCGTGATGTCCGCGAGGTCCATCACGAGCGCGGCACCCGTCGCCCGCGCGACGCGGCGCGCCTGGGGCGCCTGGAGTCCCCTGAACGCGGTGATGTCCGCGTCGTCAAGCGCCGATATCGCGGCGTCGCTGATGCCCATCGCAGTGAACACGACGTCGACGCCCGCGTCTGCGAGCACCTGCACCTGCGCTGCGACCTCTTCGGCCTCTCGCGCGCGGAACGCCGTCCGGTCGTCGGGCGTCTCGGGGTTCACCGTGACTTCGGTGCGGCCCTTCCCCTCGCTACCGCCGGCGCGTTTCAGTTCGCGCTCCTCGATGCCCTGCCCCGACTTCTTCGCGCCGCCGACGACGGCGACGCGGGCGTCCTCGAACTCCCGGGGCGTGTTCGGCGTGACCGGCTCCCTGTCGAGGAAGAACCCCCGGAGCAGTTCCACGGTGGGGGCGTGCGCGTCGGAGACGTGCTCGAACGCGACGTGGTCGACGCCGACGCCCTCGCGTCCCGTCTGTCTGGCGTCGGCGACGAGGCGGGCGGCGTCCGTGACCGCGTCCAGCGCCTGGTCGACGTCGTCGTACCCGCCGAGCGCGGCGCGGACTGCGGCGCGGCCGCGTGGGTCGTCGAGGCCGTCGACGGGGGTGGAAATCGACGGGACGGCGCCCACGGCGGCGGCGCGCGCGCGGTCGAACCCGTCGGCGACGGACGCGCGGTGCATGCCGTCCGCGAGCAGGTCGTCGGCGCGCTCCGCGAGGGCGCGCGCCAGCAGGACGACTGCCGTCGAGCCGTCGCCGACGGTCTCTTTGTGCTGTACCGCGCCGTTGCCGACCATCACTGCACCTGGGTGTTCGACGTCGATGGCCTCGAACAGTTGCTGGAGGTCACCGGCGACGACTGGCCCGTCGCCCGCGACGACGAGTTTGTGGCGGCCGTCGGGCCCGTACAGTCCCGCTGCGAGCTCGCCGAGCTGTACTGCGCCGTCGAGGACGTCCACGTCGTCGAGTGGGTCGTCGGAGGCGGTAATCGGACTCGGCTCCATTCACACGTATAGGACAGCTTCTCACATCTAAGCCTTTCTTTATACTGAGTTTAATTGAGCAGTCAGTCTCGGAACTGCGTTGGGTGGTCTGGATAGATTTATATGTCCGGGAGCGGGTATCCGTTGGTAACAATGAGCACGGAAGTGCGGGGCGACAGCGACTCGCTCTCCGAAGAGTCCGTCATCGAAATCGAGAACCTCCGGAAGGTCTACGACGAGACCATCGTCGCCGTCGACGACGTCGACCTCGACATCCGCGAGGGAGAGTTCTTCACCATCCTCGGCCCCTCGGGCAGCGGGAAGTCGACGCTCCTCCAGATGATTAGCGGCATCGAGACGCCGACGTCCGGCGAAATCCGCCTCGGCGGCGACGTCGTCAACGACGTCAAACCGTACAACCGGAAGACGAGCCTCGTCTTCCAGGAGTACGCGCTGTTCCCGCACATGACCGCGCGCGAGAACGTCGAGTACGGCCTGATGCTGCGCGGCGTCCCGGAGGCCGAACGCCGCGAGCGCGCCGACGACCTGTTCGAACTGATGGACCTCGTCGGCAAGGAAGACCGCAACATCCAGGACCTCTCCGGCGGCGAACGCCAGCGCGTCGCGACGGCGCGCAGCCTCGTCATCGAACCGGACGTCCTGCTGCTGGACGAAGTGCTGGGCGCGCTCGACGAGAAACTCGCCAAGGAGATGCAGGTCGAACTCAAGCGCATCCAGGAGGAAGTCGAGAAGACGTTCGTGTTCGTCACGCACAGCCAGGAGGAAGCGTTCTCGATGAGCGACCGCATCGCGGTGATGAACCAGGGGAACGTCGAGCAGGTCGGCGAACCGCTGGAGATCTACAAGAACCCGGCCTCGGAGTTCGTCGCGGACTTCCTCCAGATGCCGAATCTCGTCGAGGGCACGGTCACGGCGGTCGGCGACGACACCGTCACCGTCACCAGCGAGGGCCTGGACTTCCAGATTGCGCGCAGCGTCCTCTCGACGCCGCCGGCCGTCGACGACGAACTGACGTTCCTCGTGCCGAACGAGCGCCTGTCGTTCACCGCCGCCCGCGAGAACACGCTCTCCGCGGTCGTCACGGACACGATTTTCAAGGGCCCGCACACGGAGTACGCCGTGGAACTGGAGAACGGCCGGGAGCTGCGCGCCCACCAGACGACGGGCGAGACGCTGTTCGAGGAGGGCGAGACGGTCGAGGTCGGGTTCGAGCCATCGGCGGTCTCGGTTTTCGACTGACGCCGCGCTACGCCGCCACCCCGCTGTTCAACTCTCTTCTTCTTTCTCGGACTACGTCCGAAAAATCTCCTACCCAAAAGACTAATATCGGGAATACGGTGTAACTCCCCAACGTGCTAGACCGTGTCTTGATTGCGAACCGGGGCGAAATCGCTATCCGTATCATCCAGGCGTGCCGCGAACTCGGCATCGACGCCGTCGCGGTGTACAGCGATACGGACGAATCAGCGAAACACGTTCGACTCGCCGACGACGCCTACCACATCGGGCCGTCCGTCGCGCGCGAGAGCTACCTCGACCAGGAAGCCATCATCGACGCCGCCCGCGAAGCGGACGCCGACGCCATCCACCCGGGCTACGGCTTCCTCGCGGAGAACACGGAGTTCGCGGCGAACGTCGAGGACAGCGACTTCAAGTGGATTGGGCCGCCCAGCGACGTGATGTCCGACTTCGGGGAGAAGACGAAAGCGCGGAAAATCATGGACCGCGCGGACGTCCCCATCGTCCCCGGGACGAGAGACCCCGTCGAGAGCGCCGACGAAGTCCGCGCGTTCGCCGACGAACACGGCTACCCAATCGCCATCAAAGCCGACGGTGGCGGCGGTGGCCGCGGCCTCAAGGTCGTCCACTCCGAGTCGGAGGTCGACGACCAACTCGAGGACGCCAAACGCGAGGGCGAGGCGTACTTCGACAACGCGAACGTCTACGTCGAGCGCTTCCTCGAGAACCCGCGGCACATCGAGGTGCAGATTATCGCGGACGAACACGGCAACGTCCGGCACCTCGGCGAGCGCGACTGCTCGACGCAGCGCCGCCAGCAGAAACTCATCGAGGAGACGCCGAGCCCCGTCCTCGACGAGGACACCCGCGAGGAGGTGTGGGAGGCCGCGCGCCGCGGCGCCGACGAGGCCGGCTACGTCAACGCCGGGACGTTCGAGTTCCTCTACGAGGACGGCGACTTCTTCTTCCTCGAAGTGAACGCGCGCATCCAGGTGGAGCACGCCATCACGGAGGCCGTGACCGGCATCGACATCGTGAAGTGGCAGCTCCGCATCGCCGGCGGCGAGGAACTCTCGTTCCCGCAGTCCGCAGTCGAACCGCGCGGCGCCGCCATCGAGTTCCGCATCAACGCCGAAGACCCGGGCAACGACTTCGCGCCGATGCCGGGCGAGGTGACGACGTACCGGCCGCCGCGCGGCATCGCGACCCGCGTCGACGACGCTATCGACGAGGGCGACCGCATCGCGCCGTTCTACGACTCGATGTTCGCGAAGTTCATAGTCTCCGGCGGAGACCGCGAGGAGGCCGTCCAGCGCGGCCTGCGCGCTCTCGAGGAGACGACTATCGAGGGCGTGCCGACGACGATTCCGTTCCACGAGCAGGTGCTGACCGACGACCGGTTCCTGAACGCCGAACACACGACGAAGTTCGTCGACGAGGAACTGGAAATCGAGGCCGGCGACTGACGTGCGGCGTCAGTCGTCGCTGACGAGTTTTTTGAGCGTGTCGAGGTCGTAGTTCCGGAACGGGATGCGTTCGTCCTTGATGGTGGAGATGGCGAAGTTCGAGCTCGTGCGCTGGATGGCGTCGATGGCCTCGTAACTGCTGACCAGCTCCTCTATCATCTCGCGGTCGGAGAGGTGCGCGATGACGAAGAAGTCGGTGTCTCCCATCGTGAAGTACACCTGGCTGACGCCCTCGATGGCGCTGAGCTGTTCGCCGACCTCCTCGTGGTAGCCTTCGTCGTAGTCCGCCATCACTTCCGTAATCACGGTCAGGTTCAGGCCGATTTCCTCGAGGTCGAGGTTGAACAGGCCGTCCTCGATGATGCCGTCCTCGCGCAGTTTCTCGAGGCGGTAGTGGACGGTGGACTTCGGGATGCCCGTCTCCTCTTCGACCGCTTTCGGACTAGGTTCACCGAGTTCCGCGACCGTCTTAATTATCTCGACGTCTTGGTCGTCCATACTCGGAGCGAATACAGCCGTCTGTTGTAAAACTGTACGTTTCGGCCGGTTGGTGTCTCGCCCGACTCGTAGCCTGTCTGACATCGGATACGTCCCTCGGACTCTGTTTAATATCGGGGGAGCATACCGGCAAATATACGAAATAAATTTAATTTCTCGGAGCAGGAAACCGTATAAATAGCAATATTGATACCCTTCCCTACTCAGTACGTGAGTATGGCTTCGAACAGTGATAGCGAGAACCACGGTGACAGTACCCGTCGCGACTTCATGAAAGTCGCCGGCGGTGTCGCGGGCGCCTCCACCGTGGGTGGCCTCGCTGGCTGTCTCGGCGGTGGTGACGGCGGCGGCGAGAACGAACAGACAGACGGCACTGACTCCTCGGGCGGCGGCAGCGACGACCAGACCGACGACAGCGGGAGTTCAGTCGACGAACTCTCCTACTGGGGCGTCGGCACGACCAACCCCGAAGACTGGTCTGGCTTCGAGGACGAGTCCGGCATCAGCGTCAACTACTCCGCCGCGGCGTGGAGTCCCGGCGAGACTGTGACGAAACTCGTCCAGGGGACGGCGTCGAACGACTTCCACCTCGCCGGCAACGACACCACGCTCACGGGCGTCCTCCACGAACAGGACGCCATCAAGCCGACGGACCTCCAGGAACTCCCGAACTGGGAGCACGTCTACGACGAGGTCAAGAACAGCGCACCGACGGAAATCGACGGCGAACAACACACGCTCTCGAGCGTCCAGAACGGCGACTCCGTCGCCTACCTCACCGACGAAGTCGGTGACCCTGGCAGCATCAACTCCTACGGCATCCTCTTCGACGAGGAGTTCAAGGGGAAGACGTCCATCGAGGCCAACTGGGCGACGGCCTTCCACAAGGTCGCGCTCTACCTCAAGCACAACAACATGGCCGACATCGGGGACATCGCGAACCCCTCCGAGGACGACATCGACAAAGTCGTCAACTTCCTCCTCGAACAGAAGAACAACGGCCAGTTCCGGACGTTCTGGAGCGGCTGGCAGACCGCCGTCAACCTCCTCTCGAAGAAGGAAGTCGTCGCCATGGACACCTGGGAACCGGTCGTGTTCGCGCTCCGCGACCAGGACATGAACGCGGAGTACCTCGAACCGAAGGAAGGCTACTCGCTGTGGGCCATCGGCCCGTGGATGACCAACAAGGGCGCGGAGAACCGCGAAGCGTCCGAGAAGCTCGTCAACTGGATGATGGGCGGCTGGTACAACGCCCAGATTACGACCATCCGCGGCTACCTCACGTCCAGCGAACTCGGCATCCAGCACGCCGAGGAGTCCGAGGACTTCGACGCGGAGTTCATCAAGCAGCGCCACGAGGAAGTCCGGAGCCGCTTCAGCGACGACGTCAGCGTCTTCGGCCAGCGGTACCCCGAGACGTTCAGTTACATGAACTCGCAGTGGAACCGCCTCACCTCGTAACCGCCCGCGAACGCACTTTATGGCTCACGACAACTCAACTCTCACTGATAGCGGCGACAGGGGCGGCGTCGACTACTCCGCCCAGCAGCGCCTCCCCGCAGTACTCCGGCCACTGGTCGACAACGACCGACTCCGGTTCGCGCTGCAAGTGCTGCCCTGGCTGTCGATTCTGGGACTGTTCGTGTTCCTGCCGCTGGCCGCCATCTTCGTCTGGAGCGTCGCCATCCCGCAGCCGTTCGGGTTCGAACTCGGGTTCACGCTCGAGAACTTCCAGACGTTCTTCGACTCGTACCGCATCGACACGTTCGTCACGACCATCAAGGAAGGCGTCATCCTGGTCGCGCTCTCGCTGCTGTTCGGGTTCCCCATCGCGTACTACGCGGGCGTCCGGAAGCGCGACTCGAAGTACACGTTCCCGCTCATGCTGCTGTTCGCCATCCCCTTCCTCACCAGCTACATCCTCCGGACGCTGTCCTGGATTTCGTTCCTCGGCAGCGACGGCGTGTTCAACAGCGTCCTCATGTTCGTCGGCGTCATCGACCAGCCCCTGGGCTGGCTGCTGTACTCGACGTTCGCGGTCCGCCTCGGGATGCTCGCCAGCTACCTGCCGTTCATGATATTCCCGGCGTGGCTGGCGATGAGCCGCATCGACGACGAACTCCTGCAGGCGAGCGCCGACCTCGGCGGGTCGCCGCTGGCGACAATCCGCCACGTCGTCATCCCGCTGTCGGTGCCCGGCCTGCTCATCGGCGCGGTGTTCGTGTTCGTGGGGGTGCTCGGCGAGAGCGTCGTCCCCGTCATCCTCGGCGGCGGCAACATCTCCCTCATCGCGACCATCATCGACAACGCCGTGAACTCCGCGCGCCTCCCGCTCGCGAGCGCCATCAGCGCCGTCGTGCTGGTGTTCGCGGTGCTGTTGTTGCTCGCGTGGGAGTACGTCTACGGCCTCAAGACGGTGGGTGAGATATAATGAGTACGAGCACTTCGACGCTGTCTGACGTCCTGCGCACCGACCCCACGGTCTGGCTGTCAGACCGCGCGAAGGAATGGCTCTGGAAGGCGTTCATCGCGTTCTGGATTCTGTTCATCCTCGCGCCGCCGGTCATGCTGGTGTTCATCTCCCTGGACACCGCGTCCTACGTCCGCGTGCCGCAGGGGCTGACGCTCGCGAAGTACGACCTGATGCTCCAGAGCGAACCGCTCATCACGGCGATGAAGCGGTCGGTGAAACTCGCCGTCGTGACGATGGTCGTCGCGCCGACGCTGGCGCTGCTGGCGGTGCTGTCCTACCGGAAGACCGCGTACAAGTCGCTGTTCGTCGGCGCGATGATTCTGCCGCTGTTCGTGCCGGGCGTCGTGCAGGGGTTCAGCCTCCTGATGCTGTTCAAGCAGATTGGCTTCGGGCAGGCGTTCGTCGCCACGGCCGTCGGCCACGTCATCTGGGCGTTCCCGTTCGCGTTCCTCGTCATCCTGACGAGCATGTCCACAGTCCGCGACGACGTCTTGCTCGCGAGCGCCGACCTCGGCGCGAACGAATTCGAGACGTTCCGGCACGTCATCTTCCCCCAGATTCGGCCGGGCGTCATCAGCGCGGTCATCTTCAGTTTCGTGCTGTCGTTCAACGAGTTCTCCCGGACGGTGTTCCTCCAGTTCGGCGAGAACACGATTCCGACGTACGTCTTTGCGAAACTCCAGGTGGAACTCTCACCGGAAGTGTTCGCGATTGCGGGGCTGACCGTCGTGCTGTCGTTCGTGCTCATCGGCGCCGCAATCGCGGTGCTGTACCGGTCTAGCTCACCGTCCGCCGAGGAGTGACGGCACGGTAGCGTCACTCCCTCGCAGCGTTCTCCCTGCGGACAGACGTGAGTCTCGTCTGGGCGTTGGCAGGATACGAACTACTGGCGTCTCGTCCGGACTCCCGAGCGAGCGGGACGGTTCGACGCGGAGAAAAATCGGTGCGTCGGCCGCGGCGCTCAGACGATTTCGTGCAGCGGCGCGAGTTCGATGTCGTGTTCGTCGATGCGGTCGTGGATGGCTTCGAGGATTTCGACGGCGTTTGGCGTGTCGCCGTGGATGCAGATGCTGTCCGCGGGGACGTCGATGAGTTCGCCATTGACCGCCTCGACCTGTCCTTCGGTGGCGATGCTGACGAACTTGTCGGCGACGGCTTCGGGGTCGCGCGTCTCCTTCTCCTGTTCGACGATGAGGCTGCGGTCGGGGTTGTAGTCGAGGTCGACGTAGCCCTCGAAGACGGCGTCGAGGTCGTCGTACTCCTGGGTGACCTCGTAGATGTTCATGTCGGTCGCGAGGTAGATGAGGTCGTCGTCGACGTCGAGGATGCCCTCCATGACGGCGCGGGCGTGCTCGGGGCTCTCCGAGAGCATCGAGTACATCGCGCCGTGGGGTTTGACGTGCTGGAACGTGACGCCGTGCTGGTCGCAGAACGCCCGGAGCGCGCCCAGCTGGTAGGTGACGTAGTCACGGACTTCCTGGGGACTGGCGTCCATCTTCCGGCGGCCGAACCCCATCTTGTCCGGGAGGCCGGGGTGGACGCCGACGCCGACGTCGTGGTCGGCGGCGAGCGCGACGGTCTCGCGCATCACGTGCGGGTCGCCGCCGTGGTAGCCGCCGGCGATGTTCGCCGACGAGATGTACGGCATCACTTCGTCGTCGCGTCCCATCGTCCAGTTCCCGAAACTCTCGCCCATGTCGCAGTTGATGTCAATCTGTACCATACGACTGTCATTCGTCCGTGACAGGTAATAGATTTTGGGGACAGTCCGAACGAGGGACGCTGAATGCAACGATTACTCGCTCTGAATGGAAAGTTCGACTCCAGTCCAAACACCGGTCAGGTGAGCGCGGCGACGGCGAGCAGGACGACGAAGCCGAGTGAGACCAGCCAGTCCGCCCGCGAGAACGACAGCCGCGGCTCCGTCGGGTTCCACGCGAAACACCTGGCTTTCAGGGCGAGCGAGAACCGGTCGGCGCGCTCGAACGTCCGGTTCAGGCCGGCGAGCGCGACGGTCTGCATGCGCTCGTGGAGGCGGCGCTGGTCGCCGAGGCGCGCCTGCTGGGCGGCGCGCGCGCTCTTCAGGTCGGCGAGCAACACCGGCAGGAACCGCAGCACGAACGACGTCCCCGCCGCGAGGAACCGGCCGGGCTTCCCGGGCACGAGTCGCGAGATGGCGGCCTGTGTCTCCGAGACGGGCGTCGTCTGCACGAACACCGCGCTCGCGAGCAGGACGACGGCGACCCGGAGGCTATGCAGGGTCGCCGCGGCCGCCGCGTCCGCGTCCACCCAGGGCGCGCCGAGCGTCACCGCCCGCGACAGCGTCGCAATCGCCAGCAGCGCGAACGGGAGCGCGTACCCGCGCAGGACGCTCCGCGGCCGGACTCGCGCGAGCGCCATCCCGCCGACGACGAGCGCCCACACGACCGGGAGCGCGAGCGCGTCCGTCCACGTGAACGCCAGCAGCGCGACGGCGAACTGGCCGAACAGTTTCGTGCGCGGGTCGAGCCGGTGGACGACGGTGTCACCGGGGACGTAGGAGAGACCGACCTCGGTCACGGCTGGCGCACCCCGAGTTCGGGGAGTCGGTCGTGGACGCGGTCGTAGTCGCCCTCGACGGCTATGTTGCCGTCGCGCAGCACGACGACGCGGTCGGCGAGGTCGGCGACGTCACGCAGGTCGTGGGTGACGACGACGACGCTCGTCCCCGCCGCCTTCAGTGCCGCCAGACGCTCGCGGACGGCGTCGCGCGCCGCGGCGTCCAGGCCCGTGAACGGTTCGTCGAGCACGAGGTGGGCCGGCCGCATCGCGAGCGCGCCGGCGATGGCGAGGCGCTCCTGTTCGCCGCCGGAGAGCGAGTGGACGCGCGCGTCGGCGCTGTCCGCGAGGCCGACCGCGTCCAGCGCGTCCGCGACCCGGTCGTCGATGTCGTCGTTCGACAGGCCGAGGTTCCGCGGGCCGAACTCGACTTCCTCGCGGACGGTCGCGGCGACGAACTGGTCGCGCGGGTGCTGGAACACCATCCCGACGGCGGTGCGCGCGGCGACGAGGTCGTCCTGCACGGGCGTGCCGTCGACCAGCACGTCGCCGTCGTCCGGTTCGAGCAGGCCGTTGAAGTGCCGGACGAGCGTCGTCTTCCCGGAGCCGTTCGGCCCGGCGAGCACGACGAACTCGCCGTCCTCGATGGTCAGTGAGACGCCGTCGATTGCCGGGACGCCGTCGTAGGCCGTGACGAGGTCCCGGGTCTGTATCATTTGGCGGCGACGGCGTCGCTGCGCACGATGCCGACCGCGGCGGCGATTTTCGCGGCCTCGAAGGGCACGAACGCCGCGCTCCCGGAGACCGTGGCGGTGACGATGTCCGCCGGCGTCGCGAGGTAGATGCCGATGACGCCGAGGGCGTACACGACGACGGTGCCGGCGACCATCGCGCCGACGAGTCGCGCGACGCCCGCGTCGTTCGGGTCGCGGAGCGTGAGGCCGGAGTGGACGACGAAGCCGATGACGAAGGCGGCGATGGGGTACGACCAGAGGTAGCCCGCGGTCGGCCCGAGGAGCGCGCCCGCGCCGGCGCTGCCGCCCGCCCAGACGGGGACGCCGGCGGCGCCGGCGACGAGGTACAGGGACATCGAGACGGCGCCCCAGACGGGGCCGAGGTAGATGCCCGCGAGGAACAGCGCCAGGACTTGCAGCGTCACCGGTACCTGCGGTGCCAGTGGGTTCGGGAACGAGACGTACGCGCACGCGCCGATGAGCGCCGTGAAGAGCGCTGCACGGGCGATGTTCTCGACGGTGTCGTCACCGACGACGTCGACGTCTTCGGCTGTGGTACTCATACGACCCCACTCTCTCGTCAACTGGTATCAAAACTACGGTTTACAAACCGGGCTGCGACCGAGCGGTCGGTTCACGACCGATTCAATCGAGCTCGCTCCAACTCCGTCCGGAAATTCGGCGAAATCCCGGTACAGCTCCAGGATTCCGTTATCGCGCGCGTTCGACGGCGTCCGCGAGCACTTGCTCCGTGTACACACCCAGGAGGTGCGCGCGGAACGCGCCGGACGCCTGCGGGTCCGAACGCAGCCCGTCCGCGTCGACCGCCCCGCTCGCCGCGTCCGCGGCCGCCGAACGGAGTTCGTCGTCCACCGGCTCGCCCTCCAGGACGTCTTCGACGGCTTCGAGCCTGAACGGCCGGTCGGTGACACCGGTGACGCCCACGCGCGCTTCGCTGACGGTGCCGCCGTCGAGGCGCACGCTCGCTGCCACGCCCACCAGCGCGTACCCCGACAGCGGATTGCGGCGCTTGTGGTACGCGCTCCCGACGTCCCCGTCGACTGGGACGTCAAGCCTCGTCACGACTTCTCGCTCCCCGACCGCAGTCTCGAACGACTCGTCGAAGAGGTCGGTGGCGTCGATGGTGCGCTCGCCGTCCGGCCCCTGCACGACGAGTCGGCCGTCCAGCGCCAGCACCGCCGCCGGCGGGTCCGAGCGCTCGTCGCCGTGCGCGAGGTTGCCGCCGATTGTCCCCGCGTTCCGGACCTGCCGGTCGCCGACTTCCGCGGCGGCGTCGGACAGCGCCGTCGCGTGGTCGGCGACGGTCTGGGACGCCGCCACGTCGGCGTGCGTCGCGAGCGCGCCGACCGACAGCGTGCCGTCGCCGGCCTCGATGCCGGACAGGCCGTCGAGGCCGCCGATGTCCACGAGCGCGGCCGGCGACTCCTCGCCGGTCTTCATCCGCGTCAGGATGCCCTGCGCGCCTGCGAGCAGTTCGCTGTCCTCGTGCTCGCCGAGCAGGCTGACCGCGTCCTCGACGCTGTCTGCGCGATAGTAGTCGAAGTCCTCGGGGTACATCACTCACCACCTCCGGTCGCCCGCCAGACTGTCTCCGGCCTTATCGGCATGTCGAGGTGGTCGACGCCGAACGGCTCCAGGGCGTCGGCGACGGCGGCGACGAGTGTCGGCGTCGCCGCGATGGTCGCCGACTCGCCCACCCCCTTCACGCCGATTGGGTTGTGCGGACTCGGCGTGACGGTGTTGTCCGTCACGAAGTCCGGGAGCTGGGTCGCGTGCGGGACCGCGTACTCGTCCATGCGCCGCGTCTCCAGGTGGCCGTCCTCGTCGTAGGACGCGCCCTCGAACAGCGCCGCGCCGATGCCCTGCGCGATGCCGCCGTGGACCTGCCCTTCCACGACCAGCGGGTTGATGATTTCACCGCAGTCGTCCACGCCGACGTACTGCTCGACGTCGATTTCGCCCGTGTCCGGGTCGACCTCCACGACCGCGACGTGCGTCCCGAACGGGAACGTGAAGTTCTCCGGGTCGTAGAAGTCCGTCACCTCCAGGCCGGGGTCGACGTCGTCCGGCAGGTCGTGCCCGAGGTAGGCCTCGTGGGCGATGGTCTGGATGTGCATCGACCGGTCGGGCGCGCCCGCGACCCGGAACTCGCCGTCCTCGAACTCGATGTCGTCGACGCTGGCCTCCATCTGGTGGGCGGCGATGCGCCGCGCCTTCTCGCGGACTTCGCGGGCGCCGCGCGCGATGGCGCCGCCGCCGACGGACGCGCTCCGACTGCCGTACGTCCCCATCCCCTGGGGAATCTGGTCGGTGTCCCCCTCGACGACCTCGACGTCGTCCATGGAGACGCCGAGTTCCTCGGCGGCAATCTGGGCGTACGTCGTCCGGTGGCCCTGGCCCTGGTCGGCCGTCCCCGCGAGCACGGTCACCGTCCCCGTGGAGTCGAAGCGCACGATTGCGCTCTCCCAGCCGCCGGCCTGCGAGCCGAGGTTGCCGGCGGCCTCCGACGGCGACAGGCCCGCGGACTCCACGAAGTTCGCGACGCCGATGCCGAGATAGCGCCCTTCCTCGCGGAGTTCCGCCTGGCGCTCGCGGAGTTCCTCGTAGTCGACGTGGTCGAGGGCGGTGTCCATGCCGCGCTCGTACTCGCCGCTGTCGTAGACGAGCGCCGCCGCCGACTCGTAGGGGAAGTCCTCCGGCTGGACGACGTTCCGTCTGCGGAGTTCCACGGGGTCGACGTCGAGTTCGCGCGCCGCGACATCCATCGCGCGCTCGACCACGTAGATGCCTTCCGCGCGGCCGGCGCCCCGGTAGGCGTCGACCGGCGTCGTGTTCGTGAACGCGCCGACGACGCGCGCGTGGATGGCGGGAATCTGGTACTGGCCGGACAGCACTGTGGTGTACAGGTACGACGGCGTCGCGGAGCCGAACTGGGAGAGGTGCGCGCCCAGGCCCGCGTACGTCTCCACGCGGAGGCCGCGCACCGTGCCGTCGTCGTCGACGGCGATTTCGGCGGTGGTGTCGTGGTCGCGGCCGTGGCAGTCCGTCTTGTAGCTCTCCGAGCGCGTCGCCTGCCACTTCACGGGGCGTCCGACCTGCATCGACGCCCACGCCGTCACGGCCTCGTCCGGGTAGTGGTAGATTTTGCTGCCGAACCCGCCGCCGACCTCCGGCGCGATGACCTGGAGTTTGTTCTCCGGGATGCCGAGGGTCGCCGCCGCCATCAGCATCCGGTGGAGGTGTGGGTTCTGGCTGGTCATCCAGACGCGCAGCTCCTCGGTCGTGCCGTCCCAGTCGGCGACGGCGGCCCGCGGCTCCATCGCGTTCGGGACGATGCGCGGCAGCCGAAGGTCGACGCTCGCCGTGTGGTCGGCGGCCGCGAACGCGTCGTCGACGGCGTCCGCGTCCCCGAGTTCGAAGTCGAAGCCGACGTTGTCCTCGGCGTCCTCGTGGACTTCTGGGACGTCCCGCTCGACGGCCTCGCGCGGGTGCGCCGCGTGGTCGAGTTTCTCGTACTCGACGTCGATGCGCTCGACGGCGTCGCGGGCGGCGTGCCGGGACTCCGCGACGACCGCGGCGACGCCGTCGCCCTCGTGTCGCACCTTGTCCAGCGCGAGCATCCGGTACTTCGGCTGGACGAGGTCCGGCAAGTCCCACGCCGTCGGGATGGCGTTCGGCACGCCGCTGTCCTCGACGTCCTGGCCGGTGAACACGGCGACGACGTCGTCCATGGCTTCCGCGGCGCTCGTGTCGACGTCGACGATGCGCGCGTGGGCGTGGTCGGACCGCCGGACGGCGAGGTGGGTCATTCCGGGCAGGTCGACGTCGTCCGTGAACTCGGCTTCGCCCTTCAGCAGCGGGACGTCCTCGCGGCGCTCGACCGGCGACCCGAAGATGCTCTCGGCGACGTCCTCCGCGTCGCTCATTCGAGGTCACCGAGTTGGTCGGCCGTCGCCTCGATGGCGTCGACGATGTTGTGGTAGCCCGTGCACCGGCAGAGGTTCCCCTCGATGGCCTCCCGGATGTCGTCGCGGGACGGGTCGTCGGCGTCCTCGAGGAACGCGTCCGCGGTCATCAGCATCCCCGGCGTGCAGTACCCGCACTGGAGGCCGTGGTGTTCCTGAAACTGCTCCTGGATGGGGGCGAGGTCGTCGTCTCCGCCCAGTCCTTCGACCGTCTCGATTGTCGCGCCGTCGGCCTGGACGGCGAGGCGCGTGCAGGCCTTGACCGCGTTCCCGTCCTCGCGGACGGTGCAGGCGCCACAGCGCCCGGTCTCACAGCCCACGTTGGCTCCCTTGTAGTCCAGTTGTTCGCGGAGCGCGGTGACGAGTAGTGTCCGCGGCTCAACGGTCAGTTCGTGTCGGTTGTCGTTCACTGTCAGCGTGATGTCTGGCATCGGTGTGCTCCTCTACTCCCGGGTCGCCGTCGACGGGAGTGAGTGTCCGTGGCGCCAATGCCACGTTGACACGTACCACGATACAGTCAAGCAAAAAGATTCGCAAATTTCGTCCAATTGACGTTTGTTGGCTCGGACTGAATCCGACTTTTCTCGGGCGGAGCGCCACACTGAGCGAGTCCTGGGCCGACCAGCACGGCCGACGGGTCACTCCACAGACGTGCGGTGGGTTACCGGACTGACACCGCTACTGCACCGCCCACGTCGCGACGCGCGACGCGCTGCTGGTGGCAGAAGCGAACGCCGACGGACGTGACCGCGGAGAACGTGAGTGTGGAGAGCAGCGTTGGACAGTCAGGTGGAGCGTAGCGCCGACCAGTCAGGCGGGGAGCGGCGCCGACCAGTCAGGCGGGGAGCGCGGACTCCGGCACCGTGCCGTCGTCGTTCCACCCGCGGCGGTCGTAGTACTCGGCGATGGCGCCGTCCAGCCCCGGGAGTTCTTCCTCGTACGGCAGGCGGTCGTCGCCCGCGTCGAGGCCGCGCTCGTTGTTGAAGTGGCGTTCCAGGGTGACGGTGCGGTCGCCGACGTCGAGTAGTTCCTCGAAGTCCGCGCCGAACAGCATCTCGTAGCGCTGTGGCGTCATGTAGTCGCGGGAGAACTTGCAGACGACGCCGCTGTCGTTCAGCGCCATCAGGTTCTCGCGCTCCACGAGGCGCTCGGCCTTCCCCTCGAAACCGATGTTGTCCATCGCCTCGTCGTCGCCGACGAGCGGGTACTCCACGGAGTAGAACGTCGCGTACATGTGGTCGGCGCCCCGGTTCGACACCGCGTACGACAGCGCCTGGCCGTGCAGGATGCGGCCCTCGTGCGCCGCGAAGTCCATGTTCTTCACCGTCCAGTCCTCCACGCCGAGGTCGTCGTGCACGCGCCCGATGCCCTCCGCCAGGTCGTCGCCGACGCCCTCGCGGTGCGCGATTTTCTCCACGAGGTCCCAGACGAGTTCGCGGTTCCCGAACTCGTCCTCGGCCTCGAGGTACGCCGCGATGGTGTTCCCCGCGGAGATGGCGTCCAGGCCGTAGTCGTCGCACAACTGGTTGGACTTCATCACGTCCACGATGTCGTCGACGCCGGAGTTCGACCCGAACGCCATCGCCACCTCGAACTCGGGGCCTTCCGTCTCCACGCCGCGCTCCTCGTCCTTCGTCGGGAGTTTGCACGCGAACGCGCACGCCGAACACGTCCCCTTCTTGTACTTCTTGTCGGCGACCGCCGCGCCGTTGATGCCGTCGACGCCCTCGAAGGACTGCTCGGAGAAGTAGTACGACGGGAGGCCGTCCATCTCGTTGGCGAGGTCCATCACCGCGACGGTGCCCTGCTCTTTCATGATGTGGTCGTCGGTGGCGGCCTCGCGGTGAATCTCCATCTGGCTGGACGGAATCTCGATGTCCGGCGCGCTGTCGCCGTCGAACGTCACCGCCTTCACGTTCTTCGACCCGAGCACGGCGCCGAGGCCGCCGCGGCCGAACGCGCGCTCCTCGGTCGTCATGATGGACGCGAACCGGACCTCGTTCTCGCCCGCCGGCCCGACGACCGCGGTGTGGTCGGGTTCGAGGCCGTGTTCGTCCTCGAGGTACGCGCACGTCTCCGGGACGGTGGCGCCCGCGAGGTCGGCCACCGCCTCGAAGTCGACGCCGTCGTCGCGGACGTGCACGACGACCAGGTCGTCGCTCTCGCCCGTGAACTCGACGGCGCTGTACCCGGTGTCCGCGAAGTGCCGCGACATGAACCCGCCCGCGTTCGAGGACAGCAGGCCGTCGGTCAGCGGCGACACCGCCGTCGCGTTCATCCGGCC
>JBDGQF010000371.1:0-19887 GCA_042219255.1 Halobacterium sp.
TGACGTTGACTTACGAGTGACGGCGCTGGAAACTAGGTAGAGGACGGCTCAGGAGGGAGTTCCGCGCGGTCTCGGGACAGGTCGGGAAGGTTAAGTGACGGCCCGCGTTATCCGGGGACATCATGAGTAGCCGGGCCACCATCTCCTCGATGTCCACGTACGCGATTCTGGGCTGTGGGAGCGTCGGCCACGCCGTCGCCGAGGAGTTGGTCGAACGGGGGAAGGACGTCCTCATCGTCGACCGCGACGAGTCGCGCGTCGAAGCCCTCCGCGACCAGGACTTGAACGCGCAGGTCTCGGACATCCGCGACGAGGAGGTCGCGGGACTGGTCGCCGACCGGGACGTCGTCCTCATCATGGCGTCGGACATCGACGCAAATGAGCAAGCGGTCGCGAACATCCGCGAGCGCAACGAGGAACAGTTCATCGTCGTGCGCGCGAGCGACCCCGTGACGAGCGACGAACTCCGGGAACTCGGTGCGGACGTCGTCATCAATCCGTCGTCCGTCATCGCGGACGCGGCGCTGCGCGCGCTGGAGTCCGGCGAACTGGAGTACAAGGCCCGCCAGCTAGCGGACGTTATCGAGGGGACGGAAGACCGCCTCGCCATCGTCACGCACGACAACCCAGACCCCGACTCGATTGCCGCTGCGGCGGCGTTGAACGCCATCGCCGACCACCTCGGCGTCACTGCGGACATCCTCTACTTCGGGGACATCGGCCACCAGGAGAACCGCGCGTTCGTGAACCTCCTGGACATCGAGTTGACGCCGTACGACGACGTCGACATCGAGGACTACGACATCATCGCGCTGATGGACCCGGCGAAGGCGGGCGAGGTCACGCTGGAGAGGCCCGTGGACATCTTCATCGACCACTACGAGGTCGAGGAGGACTTCGACGCGGAGTTCGCGGACGTCCGGCCGAACGTCTCCGCGACGTCGACGATTCTCACGAAGTACATCCAGGAGTTCGACCTCTCCGTCAGCCAGGAGGTCGCGACCGCGCTCCTGTACGGCATCCGCGCGGAGACCCTGGACTTCCGCCGGGACACGACGCCCGCCGACCTGACCGCGGCGGCGTACCTCTACCCGTTCGCCGACCACGACACGCTCGAACAGGTGGAGTCGCCGAACATGAGCCCGGAGACCCTGGACGTGCTCGCGGAGGCCATCACGAACCGCGAGGTCGAGGGCAGCCACCTGGTGTCGAACGCGGGCTTCATCAGCGACCGTGACGCGCTCTCGCAGGCCGCCTCACAGCTCCTCAATCTGGAGGGCATCACGACGACAGCGGTGTTCGGCATCGTGGAGGACACCATCTACCTGGCGGCGCGCTCGAAGGACATCCGGCTGAACATCGGTCGCGTGCTCGCGGACGCCTTCGAGAACATCGGCGAGTCCGCCGGCCACTCGACGCAGGCGTCCGCGGAGATTCCGCTCGGCATCTTCACGGGCATCGAGACCACCGAGGACAACCGCGAGACGCTGCTGTCGCTGACCGAGGAGGCCGTGACGCGGAAGCTCTTCGACGCGATGGGCGTGGAGTCCGAGGGCAGCGGGTCGAACGGCAGCTAGCGACGCCGGTCGATTCCGCCCCTCTGTCGCCCGTGTATGAGCGATAGCTCGATAGGACTGTTCGTTCGTCCGTACGGCTACGCCGCCAGCGAACCGGTCGTCGCTGCGCTCGGCACCGGTGATGCGTTCATCGGGAACGAGGCGGCGGCGACAGCGGCCTGCGACCGCGACTTCGCGCACGTCCTGACGCTGACGCCGACGCCGGCGGCCGCGACGACGCACCACCGGCCGTTGACCGACGACGACGAGAACGACTGGCGAGCGTTCGTGGACGCCGCCGACACCGCCAGGGAGTTGCTCGCCGCCGACGGCTCAGTCCTGATTCACTGTCGAGCGGGCGTCTCGCGCAGCGCCGCCGTCGCTGCCGCCGCCACCGCAGTCAGCACGGGCGAGTCGTTCGTGGACGCGCTCCACGCGGTACAGGACGCGCGCCCGCAAGCGGTACCACGGCCCGCGTTACACGAACTCGGCGTCCACTACGTCGCCGACAGACAGAGTGAGAAAGCGCAGGGTCAGACCGCGACTTCGTTCTCTTCGTCGCCCGATTCGTAGCGTTCGACGACGTCGTTGATGAGGACGACGTCGCCGACGGCGCGCACCCAGCGGTACGGGATGATGACGCCTTTCTCGCCGGTGGCTTCGCCCGCGAACAGTTCCGGGTTGAGTTGGCTGAGCGCGAGGCCGTTCACGACTTCGGTGTCGAGGTTCAGGCGGACGTCCTCGACTTCCCCCACGAAGACGCCGTTGTTGGAGTACACCTCGCGGCCGACGAGCGAGGTGATTTCCTGTGGTTCGGAGTCCATGTCGTCGTGATAGTCGCGGTGCCCCATAAGTGTTCAAGCCTGGCGTCGCGCGGGCGTCCGACGCACCGGCCAGGAGACGCCAGTCAGCGGGTTCGGGGCGTCACGCGAAGCCGTCCAGGACTTCGCCGAGCGCGGCGAGCGCGGGCGCGACTTCGGTGGGACTGCGGCCGAGGCTGACGCGCACGCGGTCGTCGTTGTCGAAGAAGCGACCGGGCACGACCAGGACGCCCTCCTCCCAGGCGGCCTGCGTGAGTTCGTCGCCGTCGGCGTTCTCGGGGTCGAGGAACGCGTACGTCGACCCTTCGGCGAGGAAGCCCTCGACGTCGTCGCGGGACTCGATGAAGTCGCGGAGGAGGTCGGCGTTCTCCTGGACGAGCGTGCGCGAGCGCTCCGCGAGGTAGTCGCTGTTGTGGAACGCGCGCTTCCCGAGCGCGCGACTCGTGTCGGCGACGGTGAGGAAGTGGTGGGAGAGCGAGCGCGCGTCCGCGACGAACTCCTCGTCGGCGACCAGCCAGCCGATGCGGAGGTCGTCCAGGCCGTAGAACTTCGTGAGCGAGTTCGTGACGACGGTGTCGTCGAGGCCGACGGCGCTCGGCCCGCCGAACGGGCCGTCCAGCGCTTCCGTCGTGTAGGGGGCGTACACTTCGTCGACGAGCAGGCGGGCGCCGCCGTCGCTGACGACGTCTGCGACGTCCGAGAGCGTCTCCCGGTCGGTGAGCGCGCCCGTGGGGTTGTGGCGGTTCGTCACCGTGACGAGGCGCGTCGAGTCAGTCATCGCTTTCTCGATGCGTTCCGGGCCGAGGCCGTAGTGGTCGCCGCGCAGGAACCGGTCGACGGCCGCGTCGAACGCCGACGGCGTCTCCACGAGCGGCTCGTAGCCCGGTTTCTCCACGAGCACGCGCCGCTTCTCGTCCTCGTCGGTCCGGCGCTGCAGCGTCGTCGCGACGGCGAGCAGGTTCGCCATCGTCGCGCCCGCCGTCACGAGCACTTGCTCGGGTTCGACGCCGTACTCGCCGGCAATCATCGTCTCCAGGGTGGCGCCCGTCGGCGGGTCGTCCAGTCCACCCAGGGGCGCTGGCACGACCTCCGGTCCGTGGCCGCGGTCGCCGCGCAGGTCGCTCGAACCGAGGTCGTACAGCGCGACCTCAGGCCGGCCGGAAATCCACTCGAGGTACTCCAGACGCGGGAACATACCCTGGCATCGGGCCGCCGCCGGGATAGTAGTTGTCGCTCGCGGCCGCGGCGTCCCGGCAGTCGCGTCGCCCACCGGAAGCCGTTAGGCCGCGGGCCACCGAACAGTGCGCGTGGACGACCTCGCCGACTGGCTCCGCGACCGCCCCCACTACGCCGGCCAGATAGTCGACGAGCGCGCGTTCGACGCCCGTGAGGCGCGCACGCGGGACGTCGACCTGGAGTCTCGGCTCGCGTCGGCGCTCGCCGACCGCGGCATCGACGCGCTCTACGGGCACCAGGCGGACGCCATCGAGGCCGTGCGGGACGGCGACGACGTCGTGATTGCGACGCCGACAGCGAGCGGGAAGAGCCTCGCGTACACGGTGCCCGCGTTCGAGCGCGCGCACGACCACGACGGCCGGACGCTGTACGTCGCGCCCCAGAACGCGCTCGTCGCCGACCAGCGGGACACGCTCGCCGACCTCGCTGACGGCCTCGGGTTCGGGAGTCGCGTCCAGGTGGAGACGTACACGGGCCGGCTCTCGCAGTCCGAGAAGCGCGGCGTGCGCGACCGCCAGCCGACCGTCCTCCTCACGAACCCGGAGATGCTGCACTACGCGCTGTTGCCCCACGGCCACCGGCTCTGGGAGTGGTTCTTCTCCGGCCTGGAGACCGTGGTGCTCGACGAAGTCCACGAGTACCGCGGCGTGTTCGGCGGGCACGTCTCGCACGTGCTGCGGCGCCTCCAGCGCGTCTGCGAGCGGTTCGACAGTGACCCGGACTTCGTCTGCTGCTCGGCGACCATCGGCAACCCGGTCGAGCACGCGGCGAGAGTCACCGGGAGAGCCGAGCCCGACTTCCTTCTCGTGGACGAGGACGCCAGCGAGCGCGGGCCGCGGCACTGGATGCTCTGGAACCCGCCGGAGGAGTCCGGCGGCGAGGGCCGGCGGCGGTCGTCGCACGTGGAGACGCGGCGCCTGATGGCCGACCTCGTGACGCGCGGCCACCAGACGCTGGCGTTCACGCGCTCCCGGCAGGGCGCCGAACGCAACGCCACCGCGACCGCAGACGACCTCCGCGAGCGCGGCGAGCGCGACCTCGCAGACCAAATCGCGGCGTACCAGGCCGCGCTCACGGACGACCGCCGCCGCGGCCTCGAAGCCGACCTCCACGACGGCACGCTGCGCGGCGTCTGGTCGACGAGCGCGCTCGAACTCGGCGTCGACGTCGGCGGCCTCGACGCCGTCCTCCTCGACGGCTATCCGGGCACCAGGATGAACACGTTCCAGCGCGCCGGGCGCGCGGGCCGCGGCACCGACCCCGCGGCCGTCGTCCTGGTCGCCGGCGAAGACCAGCTCGACCAGTACGTGATGCACCACCCGGAGGAACTGTTCGACGGCGACCCGGAGGACGCCATCGTCGACCCGGCGAACGAACACCTGCTCGACCCCCACATCGCGTCCGCGGCGCGCGAGAACTGGCTGTCGCCCGAGGACAGCCAGTACTTCCCGCGGTTCGAGGAGCGCGTCAGGACACTCGAAGAACGGGGGGTGCTCGAACGCCGCAGCACCCAGTACGGGACGCGGTGGACGTACGCGGGCGACGACAGCCCCCAGCACGAGATGAGCCTGCGCTCCATCGACGACCGGGAGGTCAGCCTGCTCGACCCGTCCGGGGACACCATCGCGACCCTGGAATTCTCGGACGCGCTCCGGGACGCCCACCCCGGCGCCATCTACCACCAGCAGGGCCAGCGCTACGAAGTGGTCGACCTCGACCTCGACCAGTGCGTCGCCGACCTCCAGCCGACGTGGGCCGACCACTACACGCGCGTCCTCACGGACAAAGACATGGACGTCAACGAAGACCTCGCAGAAGGGACGCCGCTGGCGCGCGACGACGTCCCCGTGCGGTTCGCGGACGTCACGCTCACCGAGCAAGTGACGGGCTACGAGCGCCGGGACGCCAAGCGCGGCGAGACCATGGGCACGATGCCCGTCGACCTCCCGCCGCAGAGCCTGGACACGCGCGCGCTATACTACACGGTGCCGCCGGACGTCGAAGCGGAACTGCGCGAGGCCGGCGACCTCCCGGGCGCGATTCACGCCGCCGAGCACGCGATGATTTCGATGTTCCCCACCGAGTTGCTCTGCGACCGCGGCGACGTCGGCGGCCTGTCGACGCCCGTCCACCCCCACACCGGCCGGCCGACGATTTTCATCTACGACGGCTACCCTGGCGGCGTCGGCCTGGCGCGCGCGGGCTTCGACTCACTCGCTGGCCTCGCCGACCGCACGCTCGCGATGCTCCAGTCCTGTGACTGCGCGGACGGCTGTCCGGCGTGCGTGCAGTCCCCGCAGTGCGGGAACGCGAACGACCCGCTCGACAAGGGACTCGCCATCGACTTACTCGCGGCGCTCACTGGGCGCTGACTCCTCGCCGCGGAGCGTGAAGGGCGCGCCGGACGCCGATAGGGTCGCCAGCGAGTGGTACCGGAGGAACGTCACGGTCGGCACGCTCACTGCCGCGACGACGGCCAGTCCGACGAGCGCGGCGACGCCGGACACGACCAGCGCCAGCGGCGTGACCGCGCCGGCGAGCGCGAACACGCCGACGGGCACCGCGAACATCGCGCCCGCGAGACCGAGCACCAGGCCGGCGCCGACAAGCACGACTGCTTTCACGAGGACGTAGACGCCGAACTCCCGCCACTCTGCGCGCAGCGTCGGGTAGAGCCGCCGCCAGCCGTCAAGGACGCCGCCGCCGTGGTCGGCGACCAGCGGCACGACGAACGCCGTCGTGAATTCGAGGACGAGCGCGGCGAGCGCGGCGGCCGCGAGGAACAGCGGCACCGTCACGAGCAGCGCCACCAGGGGGAGCGGCGTCCTGCTCAGGACGGCGAGCGCGATGGGGACGACGACGCCCGCGGCCGCCAGCAGGAGCAGGGCGCCGACGACGAGTCGGAACGCGAACAGCCGGAGGCCGGCGCCGACTCTGTCGCGGAACGGCGCGAGGACGCGCACGCGGCGCGACCGGAGCACGTCCACGAGCACGAACTCCATCACCGACCCGAGCGCGGCGAACACCACGCCGAGCGCAACCAGGCCCGCGACGACTGTCGCGATGGCCGCGACGAACGCCGGGTCGGACAGCCGTTCGACGAACCCGACGGCCGTCTGTGGCGTGACGTCCACGGAGACGGCCGGCGTCTGCGGTGGCGCCGTGCCCGCGAACACCGTAACGACGGCGAGGCGGAGCCACGTCCCCAGGTCGAACGGCAGCAGGAGGGCTTCGGACTCGGCGAGGGCGTCCTCCAGGGCGTCGACGGCGTACCACGTCATGCGTCGCTGTTCGAAGCGGCCCGCGAAAAAAGTACGTAACAGCCGGGACGGCCGGGACGAGAGGACGGGACGCCCTGCTCGTCCGCCTACTTGCCCTTGCTGGCGGCTTTCACGAGCGCCTCCAGGTCGAGGTGGCCTGCGCCGTGGTATTTTGCGCCCTCCTCAGCGGCACTCGCCGTCTCGCGGATGAGCGACTCGACTGCCGCCGCGCTCGCGTCCGGCCGTAGCGACCGCACGAGCGCGACGGCGCCCGCGACCTGTGGCGCGGCCATCGACGTCCCGGCCTTCCAGCCGTACGCGGGCCTTGGCTCGCCGTCGTCGGTCGTCTCGTACACCGTCGAGAACACGAGGTCGTTGTACCACGCGGCGCCGCTGCCGATTGCCGACGGGTCGTAGTTCCCGCCGCCCGCGCTGACGTCCACGGCGCTCCCGTAGTTCGTGTACTTCGCTGGCTGCGTAGTGGGCTCGTCGAGGCGGTTCCCAGTGAGCCACTTCGCCTCGTTGTCGCTGTGCTTGCCGCCCCACCCGTAGCCGATTGGGCCGGTGGCGGACACGCCGAAGATGCCGTCGACCTCCGTGGGGAGCGACAGCACGCCGTCGGCGTCCATGTCGAGGCCGTCGTTGCCGGCGGAGTTCACGATGACCATGTCCTGCGAGCGCGCGTACGCGGCGACGCGCTCGTAGGCCGCCTCGATTGCGCGGAGGAACGGGTACTCCTCGGGGTCGACGTAGGGGTACGGGTAGCCGAGGCTGATGTTCGCGGCGTCACAGCCATTGTTCGCCGCGTCGACGAGCGCGGCGAGGACGTCACCGGTCGCCCCAGCGACGCCCGAGAACACGCGGTGGGCGACGACTTCCGTCTCCGGCGCGGTGCCGAGGACGCCGCCGTCCTCGCCGTCGATGTCGTTCGTCGCGGCGACGATGCCGGCGACGTGCGTGCCGTGGTCGCCGGCGCCGTTCGGCCGGAAGTCGTACGGGTCGGTCGTGAAGTTCGCGGACAGGTCGGCGTTGACGACGCCCGCGAGGTCTGGGTGGTCGTCGTAGACGCCGGAGTCCACGACGGCGACGCGAGTCCCCTCGCCCGCCGTCACGTCGTGAACTGTCTTCCCGCCGCCGGGCTTGTCCGTGAGTTCGCCAGCGACGTCCTGTACGCGCTTGTCCCACTGGAGTTCAGTGTTCGTCGCGGTGCCGTCGTGGTTGTGGCTGCTGCCCGCGCCGCTGGCGTCCGGGCCCGGGTGTTCTTTCGCCGGGCCGCCGCCGTCCTGGAAGACGGCGACGTCGGGCGTCGTGGACGCAGCGCCCGGGACGGCGTCCGGGTCGCCGCGAGCCGCGAGCAGGTCGATTTCGCCGATGTCGTGGACGATTTCGACGTCGTCCGGGACGTCGCTGCGGTCGACTTCCTGCAAGTCGACGAGGAAGCGGTCTGGCTCGTCGCTGCCTGCCGAAGCGGGCGTAGCACCGAGCGCCAATCCCCCTAGCACCAAGCCGGCGCCCTGAATGAAGCGCCGCCTGCTATGGTCTGCCATGTCGCAGTCCAGTCGTATGGAACGACGTACATAACGTTTTCCAAACAGTACGAAATTCAAAAACTATGGTTAGAACGGGGAGAATCAAAGGGCTGGGTCGAGCGTCGCTGCACGGCCGAAGCAGCGTGGAACCGCGTTTCGGCCGGGTGTCCGCTGCCAGCGGGACGCGGGCCGGGGCGCGATAGACTTTAGAGTCGCGCCAGCAAAGGTCTACGCATGGCTCAAGGTGGCGATGCGGACCCGGACGAACCCGTCCTCTCGCCGGAGGAACTCGACATCGAGGCCCGCGAGGAGGTGGCTGCTATCGGCGAAGACCGGTACGTCATCGGCGCGGACGGCACCCCGGAACCGCCAGACCCCGAGCAGGTCGACGACCCGACGGACGACGACGGGGAGGACGCCGCCGAGACGGCCGCCGACGCCGGAGCGGACGACGGCGGAGCAGTGGACGACGACAGTGACGCGGACGACGGCGAGGTGGAGATTACGGGCCGCGACGTGAAGCGGTGGCTCGCGGACGAACTCGCCGAGCACGACAGCGCGTACGCGTACCGCATCGCCGCGAAGTCCGGCCGGAGCGTCAACCACCAGCAACTCGCGACCGACGACATCGGCGCGGCGTTCGACGGCCTGCTCGTCTGGTACGCCCAGCAGGTCGCGGACGGCACGCCCGTCGACGAAGCGCTCGGCATCCTCCTCTCGGAGTCCAGCGTCCAGGTGCGGTATCCGACCGCGCGCCTCATCGCGTACCTCGACCAGCACGGCCTCGGCCCCGACGACTCCATCGGCGACCTCGTCGAGACGGTCAGCGACGAGGACGGCCTCGTGTTCCCGCGGCGCCGGTAGCCCGTCCGGGCCCGCCACGCAGTTTCACTGTCACGCGACCCGAGTTTCGCCGCTGATAACCGCCGCGAAACAGTTTTACCCGTGGTTGTCCGTTCGTGGGGCATGATGAACCTCGAAGCGGCCGACCGCGTGGTCGAGGACGCAGCCCACGTCGTCGAGTTCGAACTCGGGAACGAAGTCTGCGCCATCGACATCCACGCCGTCGACAGCATCGTGGAGTCCAAGCAAGTGACCCGCGTCCCGCGCGCCCCCGACGCCGTCGAGGGCGTGATGGACTTGCGCGGCGAGACCACCGCCATCGTCGACCCGCGGGAGTTCCTCGCCATCGACGGCGACCTCTCCTCGGAGAACATCCTCGTACTCGACCGCGCCGACGACAAACAGAAAATCGGCCTGCGCGTCGCCGAAGTCACGGAAGTCTCCGGCTACCCCGAGCGCCAGGTCGACACCGGCGACGACGTCGAACGCATCGGCACGTCCGCGGTCGAACGTGACCTCGTGAAGGGCGTCATCCGGAAACTCGGCCGCGAACTCGAAGAGGACGAGGACATCGAGGACGCGGACGTCGACCTCGTGCTGTGGCTGGACATCGACCGCCTCATCGACGCGGTCGCTGACGACGAAAACGGCGACAATCAGCGCTGATAATCGGTGAGGAGACTTTATTAGCCCCTTTCTCAAAGGAGGCTATCATGGCGAAGCAGGTCCTACTGGTGGACGACTCGGAGTTTATGCGTAACTTGCTCCGCGAGATTCTCGAAGAAGAGTTCGAAATCGCAGACGAGGCCGAGAACGGGGTGGAGGCCGTGGAGATGTACAAGGAGTACGACCCCGACCTCGTCATGATGGACATCGTGATGCCCATCCGCGACGGCATCGAGGCCACCTCCGAAATCAAAGACCACGACCCGGGCGCGCACATCATCATGTGCACGAGCATCGGGCAGGAGGAGAAGATGAAGAAGGCCGTGAAGGCGGGCGCGGACGGCTACATCACGAAGCCGTTCCAGAAGCCCAGCGTGATGGACGCCATCTCTGACGTGTTGACGGCATGACGCGAGCGCTGGTGGTCGACGACTCGCACTTCATGCGGACGGTCATCAGCGACATCCTCGAAGAAGGTGGTATCGACGTCGTGGACACCGCGGACAACGGCAAACAGGCAGTCCGGAAAGTCGAGGCCGTGGAACCGGACGTGGTGACGATGGACGTGGAGATGCCGGAGATGAACGGCATCGAGGCGACGGAGGAAATCATGGCCCGGCACCCGACGCCCATCATGATGCTGTCCGCGCTCACCACGGAGGACGCGGACGCGACGCTGGAAGCGATGGAGAAGGGCGCCGTGGACACGTTCGCGAAGCCCGGCGGCACCATCTCGACTGAGCTCTCGGGGCACAGCGAGGAACTGGTGGCGGCAGTCGAGGACGTCGCTGCGGCCGACCCGAAGGCCGGCCACGACGTCGAACAGACCGCGGCGGCGACGCCGCAGTCGACGTCAAGCAGCGAGTTCGTCGACCACCCGACGCTGCTCATCGGCGCGTCCACGGGCGGCCCGAACGTAGTCGAGTCGATTCTGCAGTCGCTGCCGCGGGCCGCGGACTTCCGCGTGCTGGTCGTCCAGCACATGCCCGACCAGTTCACGTCCCGGTTCGCGAAGCGCCTCGACAAGAACAGCGAGTACGACATCTCCGAGGCCGAGGACGGCAGCCGCATCAGTGGCGGCGAGGGCCTGGTCGCGCGCGGCGACTACCACATGCGCGTCTCGGGGTACTCGAACGGCCGCTTGCGCGTCCGCCTGGACAAGGGCGAACGCAAGCACAGCGTCCGGCCGGCAATCGACGTGACGATGGAGTCCGCCGCCGCGAAAGTCACCGACCCGCTGGTCGCCGTCGTCCTCACGGGCATGGGGACGGACGGCGCCGCGGGCATCGAGGCCGTGAAGGAAGCGGGCGGCCGGACGTTCGCGCAGGACGAAGCGACGAGCGCGGTGTTCGGCATCCCGGAGCGCGCCATCGAGACCGGCTGCGTCGACGACGTGCTGGCGGCCGACCGGCTGACGGAAGCAATCACTGATTCGATACGGAGGAGTTCCTGATGGACGATTACCTAGAAGCGTTCGTTCGCGAGGGCGAAGAACACGTAACGAAGTTGAACAACGCACTGCTGGAACTGGAGTCCGACCCCGGCGACGAGGAGGCGATGGACGCCATCTTCCGGACCGCGCACACGCTGAAGGGGAACTTCGGCGCGATGGGGTTCGAGGACGCCAGCGACCTCGCGCACGCCGTCGAAGACCTGCTCGACGCGATGCGCCAGGGCGAACTCGACGTGACGGGCGACCGCATGGACCGCGTCTTCGAGGGCATCGACGAAATCGAGGCGTGCCTGGACGAAATCGAGGCGAACGGCGAAGTCCAGCGCGACGTCTCGGACACCGTCGCGTCGGTGCGCGCCGTCCTCGACGAAGCCCAGGCCGAGGCAGACGCCGAGGCGGCTGAGGCGACCGCCAGCGGGGACGCAGCGGACGACGCGCCGGACGCCGACCCGTACTCGGTCGTCGACCGGAGCGCGGTCGCGGCCGTCGACGACCGCGTGTTCCACGTCCACGTGGAGATGGGCGACTCCCAGATGAAGGGCGTGGACGGCATGTTCGTCCTCGAAGCCGCCGAGGAGGCGTTCGACCTCCTGGGCACCGACCCGAGTCCGGACGCCATCAACGACGGCGAGTACGAGGACGGCTTCGACCTCGTCGTCGCCAGCGAAATCGCGGACGTCGAGGCGACCGTCCACGACTTCCCGAAACTCTCGGGCGCGACGGTCACCGAACTCGACCCCGGCGCCGACGACGCGGCCGCAGAAAGCGACGCTGCCGGCGACACGGCGGCGGCCGCCGACGCAGCCGACGCCGACGCCGCAGGCGCGGACGCCGGCGGCGCGACAGACGCGAGTGCGGACGCCGCAGCATCCAGTGCTGGTGGCAGCGGCGGTAGCGGTGGCGATAGTGGCAGTGGTGGCAGTGGCGGCAGCAGTGGCGGCAGCAGTGGCGGCAGCGGTGGCAACGGTGGCAGTGCCGGCAGCAGTACCGGTGGCGGTGGCGGCGGTGACGGTGGCGAGGACGGCGGCGAGTCCGCGGTGGCGTCGACGGACACGGAAATCCAGTCCGTGCGCGTGGACGTCGACCAGTTGGACGAACTCCACGGCCTCGTCGAGCAACTGGTGACGACGCGCATCAAGCTCCGGCGCGGCGTCGAGGGGAGCAACCGGCAGGTCGAGGACGAACTCGACGAACTCGACAAGATTTCCGGGAGCCTCCAGGACACCGTGATGGACATGCGCCTCGTCCCGATGAAGAAAATCGTCGGGAAGTTCCCGCGCCTCGTCCGCGACCTCGCGCGCGAACAGGACAAGGACATCGAGTTCGTCGTGGAGGGCGACGACGTCGAACTCGACCGCACCATCCTCACGGAAATCAGCGACCCCCTCATGCACTTGCTGCGGAACGCCGTCGACCACGGCATCGAACCGCCGGAAGTCCGCGAGGAGAACGGGAAAGACCCCGAGGGGACGGTGACGCTGTCCGCGGAACGCCGCCGCGACCAGGTCATCATCGAGGTCAGAGACGACGGCGGCGGCATCGACCGCGACCGCGTCCGCCAGAAGGCCGCCGAGAAAGGCATCAAGTCGGAGGCCGAACTCGAGGAGATGACCGACGCGGAGGTCGAAGACCTCGTCTTCCACCCGGGGTTCTCCACGAACGACGAAGTGACGGACGTCTCCGGGCGCGGCGTCGGCATGGACGTCGTCCGCGACACGGTCACGCGCCTGGACGGCTCCGTCTCCGTCTCCAGCGTGCCCGGCGAGGGCACGACGTTCACGATGACGCTGCCGGTGACCGTCGCCATCGTGAAGGTGTTGTTCGTCGAGAGCGGCGGCGAAGAGTACGGCATCCCAATCAAGACGGTCGACGAAATCTCCCGCATGAAGGAGGTGAAGTCCGTCGACGGCGAGGAAGTAATCACGTACGACGAGACGGTCTACCCGCTCGTCCGCCTCGGCGACGCGCTGAACGTCCCGGGGGAGACGAAGAACGGCGACGGGATGCTCGTCCGCATCCGTGACTCCGAGCGCCAGGTCGCCGTGCACTGCGACGACGTGCGCGGCCAGGAGGAAGTCGTCGTCAAGCCCTTCGAGGGCATCCTCTCGGGCATCCCCGGGCTCTCGGGCGCCGCAGTACTCGGCGAGGGCGACGTGGTCACGATTCTCGACGTCTCGACCCTCTAAACATGAGCACGATGATTGACATTCGACGGCTGCAGACGGTGAACGAACTCGCCCGGGAGGGCGCGACGACGGTGGCGGACAACCTCAGCCAGCTCACCGGCGTCGACACGGAGATGCAAATCACGAAAATCAACGTCCTGGACGTCGAAGACCTCGGCGAACACCTGGGCGCGCAGAAACAGGTCGGCGTCAACGTCCCCCTCACCGAGCAGCCACACGGCTCCGTGCTCGTGCTGTTCGACGACGACAGCGCGCGCCGCGTCGCGTCCACGATGATGGGCGGCATCGAGAGCGACGGCGGCGGGTACAGCGAGATGGAGCGCTCCGCCATCAAGGAAGTCGGGAACATCATGACCAGCGGGTTCATCGACGGATGGGCGAACGTGCTCGGCCGCACTATCGACATCTCCACGCCGAACCTCTTTCGGGCGTCCGGCGACGACATCGTCACGCACTGCGTCGACCCCGGCGAGCACGAGATTGCGATGGTGTTCGACGCGACGCTGCACGCGCCGGACGCGGACGTGGAGGCGAAAATCTACTCGTTCCCGAACATCGAGGAGTTCGTCACGATGATAAACGACATCTAGCATGCGCGTCGACCTCGATTCCCTGGCGTCGTTCAGTCAGACCGGCGACCGCGGCGGCGAGCGCGCCGCCGACTCACTGGAGACGCTGACGGGCGTGCCCGCCAACTGCGACCTCTCGCGGACGACGCTCGTGGACGCGGACGGCCTCGTGTCGTTCCTCGGGGACGCGTCCACGCGCATCGCCGTGCCGTTCGACGGCGCGCTCTCCGGGCGCGCGGTCGTCTCCTTCGAGAAGGCGTTCGCGGCAGAGGTCGCGGAAGCCCTCGGCATGGGCAGCGGCGCGCTCCCGGAGGTGGCGAACATCCTCACGAGCGGGTTCGTGGACGTCTGGGCGGAATCGAGCGCGGACACAATCGACATCCGTCCGCCGGAACCCGTGGACGGCGACGACGTGTTCGTGCCGGACGCCGTCGTCTCCGAGGACGCGGCCGTCGTCTTCGAGAGCCAAATCGGGCTCGCAGACCACGACGGCACGTGCCGGTTCGCGGTGCTGCCGCACGTCGACCCGTTCGTGGACTACGTCCGCGACGGCGACACTGACACGGCGCTCTCGCCGGAGGAACTCGCGGCGTACGTCCAGTTGACCGCCGAGAGCGCTGACGCCGTCGCCGACCACCTCGCGGCGATGACGGGCATCGACGCCGACGACGTGGAGTCCCATCTGGACTTCGTTCCCGTCGAACGCGTGCCGTCGCTCCTGGACGACGCCGCCTACGAGGGCGCGGTGTTCGAGAGCGACGGCGCCCTGGACACAGTCATCGCCGTGCTGTTCGACGAAGCCGAACCGGGCGCCGTCGCGGACGCCATGCTGCCCGGCGACGACCACGACCCGGGGATGGCCGAGAGCGCGGTCGCCGAACTCGGGAACGTCACCGCCAGCGGCGTCCTCGACGGGTGGGCGAACGCAATCGACGGCACCATCGACATCTCCACGCCGTCGCACGTCCACGACGACGGCCGCGCAGTCCTGGACACCGTCGCCGCCGCGTACGGCCGGCACGCCGACGCCGTCGCAGTGGTGGACGCGACGGTCGCGCTCGACGACGACCTGACGTGTCGCGTCTGCGCGTTCCCCAGTCCGACGGACGCCGACACCGTCACCGAGATTGCCGGCGAACTCACGGGCGACGAGACGCCCCCGGAATTCCCGCCCGAGGAGTCCGACGGTGATGCGCAGTGAGTAGTGGTGCACAGAAGGCGCGGGTCAGCGTCGCCGACTGGCGAGTCGTCGACGGCGACCGCGTCCTCGTGACCAGCGGCCTCGGGTCGTGCGTCGCGGTCACCGTCCACGACCCGGACGCCGGCATCGGCGGCCTCCTGCACGCAATGTTACCGAGCGCGCCGTCGCCAGTCGACGCGCCCGCGAAGTACGTCGACTCCGGCCTCGACGAGATGCTGTCGGCGATGTACCAACGGGGCGCGTCCCCGGACAACGTCGCCGCGAAAGTCGTCGGCGGGTCGGCGATGCTGGACATCTCCGTCGGCGAAGCCATCGGCGAACGCAACGTCGAAGCGACCGAGCGCGCGCTCGACGAAGCGGGCGTGCCCCTGGTCGCGGCCGAGACCGGCGGGAGTTCCGGTCGGTCGGTGTCCTTTTGCCCGACGAGCGGCGACGTGACCATAGACCGTGTCGACAGCGAGGTGGACGTGATTTGAGCGACTTCGAAGACCTGCTGGCGTTCGTCGAGTCCGAGACGGACTTCGCCACCAGTTACTACGACGACTCCTACCTCGACCGGCGCGTGTCCGCGCGGATGCGCCGCCGGGACGCGGACTCGTACGCGGACTACCTCGACGTCCTCCGCAGCGACGAGAGCGAGCGAGCGGAACTACTGGACACGCTCAGCGTGAACGTCACCCAGTTCTTCCGCGACCAGAAAGTCTGGTCGGCGCTCCGGGACGTCCTCGTGGACAGCGCCGACGACGGCGGCGTCTCCGTCTGGTCGGCGGCGTGCGCGGACGGCCGCGAACCGTACTCGATTGCGATGCTCGCGCTCGACGCCGGCATCCCCGCCCGCGACGTCGACATCCTCGCGACGGACATCGACGAGGACGCCCTCGACCGCGCGCGCCAGGGCTACTACGAGAGCACGCGCACCGCGGACATCCGCGAACAACTGGACTTCCTGGACGACCCCCTGGAGTACGTCGAGGAGCGCGGCGACCGCGGGTTCGTCGTCGCCGACCACGTCAAAGACCTCGTGACGTTCGAGCGCCACGACCTCATCACGGACGACCCGAAGTCCGGGTTCGACCTCGTCTGCTGTCGGAACGTCTGCATCTACATCGACAAACAGTACAAGCGGCCGATTCTGGACACCGTCTCGGCGTCCATCCGGCCGGGCGGCCACCTCGTCCTCGGGCAGACCGAGACGCTGCCGAGCGGCGTGAAAGAGGGCTTCGAGGCGGCCGACCCCCGGATTCGAATCTACCGGCGACTCCCCGAGGACTGACCGGCTGGCGCGCGCGAAATGACGCGCGGACGGCCAGTACTGCGGCGAGGAGAAACGCTTATTCTACCTCACTGACCAACTGTGAGCAGAGAGGGGGACATGTCGGAATCAGCCATCGCGGACTTCGTCACGTCGTTCATTCCCGACACCGCCACGCACGCCGAACCAGTGCGCGGCAGGGTCGTGATGAGCAAGCGCCGCATCGTACTCGCCACCGAGGACGACAAAGTCACAATCCCCCTGTCGGGCGTCTTCGACGTCCAGCACGAGACGGCGCCCGGCGACCTCGCGGAGTTCTTCGACGACACCGTCACCGTCGGCTACGAGCGCGACGGCGACCGGCACGTCGCGGTCATCGAGGGCGCCGGCGACACTGTCGAGCGGTTCGTCGTCCTCGTGTTCAAGGGCCTCCTGAACGGCGCGACCGTGTACGCGAAACACCCCGCGCGCCGCGGCGGCCGCGTCACCGACGAACCGTTCGCGTCCGGCAAACTCCGCGTGTCCCCCGGGACGGTCGAAGTCCGCGGCGACGCCGGCGTCGAACTCGACATCTCCACGGTCACGCACTTCGAACGCGTCGACCGCGACGTGAACGGGTCGTCGCGCCAACTATTGTCCGTGCGCCACATGGGCGACACCGGCCCCGTCACGACCGAACTCGCGCTGGACTCCGGCCGGAAGATGAACCTCCTCGGCCGGTTCATCCGCCTGCGGTACACGCACCTCAAGCAAGACCTCAAGGACGTCGACCTCACGGACGAGGAAATCGAGGCGCTCGTCGCCATCTACTCCAGCGGCCCGAGCGCGAACCTCGCGACCGTCCTCGGCGTAGACGCCAGCCAGCTAACGATGTACCTCAACGGCCTCATCGACAAGGGCCTCGTCGAGGACACCGAGGGCGGGACGCGCCTCACGTCGATGGGGCGGGCGGCGGTCAGCGAACACATCGAGGACGTCAACATCTGACTTCTCCGTTTGCAATTACTCCTCGCTACTCCGTTGTGACCTGCGATAACCCGCGAGTGTGACGCACTCGAACCAGCCGCGAGAATAGCTGTTCGGCGATTCAGTCACTCCTCGTTGATGGCCTCGCTCGCGATGTTCCGGCCGCGCGTCTTCATCGTCACCTCGCGGCGCTTCCGCACCTCCTCCAGGACGTCCACCTCGATGAGGCGCTCGAAGATGCTCTCCACCTCGTCGACGTCCATCCCCAGGAAGTCCGGAATCTCGAACGACGACACGCCAGAGTACAGCGCCATCAGCACGCGCTTCTCCGTCTCCGAGAGGTCGACCGACCCCTGGCTCTTCCGCGCCTCCTTGCTCAACAGCGACTCCAGAATCGAGCACGTGTGCGAGTCACTCGAGAAGTACGTCTGCACGCTCGTGTCGCCCTCCACCGTGTGCTCGACCTTCAACACTGGACTCTTCTCGCCCTGCACGTTCAAGGACGCCGCGTCCGCAGACCCCACGTCGTCCAGTTCCACGGAGACGAACGACCCGTTCTGCACCGCGACGCTCAACTGGTCGTCGTCCACCTTGATGCGCGCGCGCTCGAACTCCTCGTCGGTCACCACGCCGCCCTTCACCGCCGGGTGCTTCACGAGCATCTCCGTCTGGTCGAGGAGCGCGCCGTACAGTTTGGTCTCGAACTGCTCGGTGTTCTCCCCCATCGACACCAAGACCACGCTCTCCCCGCTCATCTGGATGCTCACGTAGTCGCTGACCTGCGCGACCGTCTGGTTCACGTCGTAGCGGCCGCTCAGGCTCGCAATCTCAGACAACGGGAGGTTGCGCTTCCCGTCGTTGCCCGCGAGCACGATGCGCTTGTTCGACAACAGGATGCGGCCGTTCGTCCAGGCCGCGTCCTTCATCCGGCGGCCGTCCTTGACCGCCTGCAGGAACTTCCCGGCGCCGTCAGCAATCTTGTACTCGGACTCGCTCATTCCCATCCCGTATACGTGCGTGCGTGGCCGACGACCCCAGTGTTCGCGTGCCGACGCAACGCCTCCCAACTCATTGCTTGGCGTAGTTATTCCACTGCCGCATATAATGTTTTGCGTGCGATTCTCGGTTTTGAAACCGCCGCACAGTCGCCCCTCGCGCCCGGCCGACGTAGCCGTCTACGCGGCTACGAGTGCCCGCCGAGTTTCGAGATGGCCGAGAACGCGCGGCGCCGCACCTCGGCGTTCTCCGTCTCCTCGACGAGTTTCTCCAGGCGCTTCCGGGAGCGCTCGCCGCCGACCTTCCCGAGCGCGAACGCCGCCATCGCCTCCGCGTCCTCGCCGTACTCGTCCGTCTCGATGACTTCCAAAAGCGCCGTCTCCACCATCCGCCCGCCAATCTCCGCCAGTCCCGTCGCCGCGAACTGCGACAACAGGTCGTCGTCCTCACCGAGCACGTCACGGAGCGCCTCCACGGCTTCGACCTTCGTTGACTTCTCGCCGGCGACGCGGCCGAGCATCCACACCGCGTTCCGGCGCTGGTGAATCTGCGTCCCCTCCTCGATGATTTCGATGAGCGACGCCACGATGCTCGGGTCGCTCCGCGCAGCCATCCGGTCGACGATGGTCTCCCGGAGTTCGTGACTCCGGTCTGGCGGCACGTTCGACAGAATCTCGATGAGCGAGAACACGGCCGCCCGCCGCACCAGGTCGCTCTCGTCGCCCAACCGCTCCACGAGCGCCTCCACGGGCTTCGCGTTCTCGAACTGGCCGAGCGAACTCACTGCCGTCCGACGCATCGCCTCCGCGTCGTCGTCCACGACCTGCAACAGTCCCTGGAGCGCCGTCTTCCCGTTCAAGCGCCCCAGGGACTCCGCGGCCTCCCGCCGCACTTTCAACGGCTGGCCCTCCAGGCACTCCACGAGCACGCCCGCCACGGACGGGTCGCCCACGCGGCCGAGTGCGCGCGCAATTCTCGCACGCACCTCCGGATGCGGCTCCGACCGCAAGCGCTTCGCCAGCGGTCGCGCCGACTCCTCGACGCCCAACAGGCCGAGGACGTTCGCCGACGCCATCCGCAACTCCGTCGTTTTCGACGTCAAGTTCTCCACGAACGCCTCCGCCTGCGCCCACGACGCACCCGACTCCGGGACGGACTGCCCCAGCCCTTTCATCAACGCCTCCACCGCCTCCTGCTGCGTCAACGAGTCGATAGCCGTCGCGCGAACGACCTCCGACTCGTCGCTCATCGCCTCCACGAGCGCGTCGATGCCCGCCGACTCCGGGTCGTCGAGGTTCCCGAGAATCTCCGCTGCGCGCTGCCGGACTGTCTCCTTCTCGCTCTCCCGGAGCA